>NZ_RAWL01001384.1:0-399 GCF_003668885.1 Corallococcus sp. AB049A
GTAACAATCCGCTTGGATAGTTTCTACCACGAGCATCAGTCTTGTTTGGTTGCATCACATAAGTCAACATGTAGTTGTAAGCAATGTAAATGAGGAAAAGAGCGATAGCAGCAAATCCAAGAATGAGTGGGGCGATCATGGCATAAGCAAGCAAAATCACAACCATATACTGTTGAGCAGGATACATGGTCGACCAGAAAGGCTGTCCAAGTGTATTCCATCTGTTCCATTTAGCTGTTGGAGTACCATCCAAAAGTTTTCCTAAGAATTGTGCAAGAATCAAAGCCACAATCTGCAATAATAATCCAGCTGGGACAGTAAGACCTTGTAAACAGTAGTAGGATAAGTAGAAGTTGGAAGCAGCAGGCAATTTAGTGCCCAAAAGGGTCAATGCTGATG
>NZ_RAWL01001385.1:0-399 GCF_003668885.1 Corallococcus sp. AB049A
CCAGAGCGCAAAACCCTGCGCTCGGTAGGAGCAGCACGGCAGCCAAACCTGCGGAAAAACTGGCAGGAGCGTGACGATGAGTAACTACATCCCTTCGGGGTCTCAGGCACTTCGTCTCTTTGCCGACACCCTCGACCAGCAGGCGGATCGGCTCGACCGCCTGTTGTGGCGGGATCGGGGACAGCGGTCTACGACCGCACAGGCGTACCGCACGTCGGCATCGCTGGCGCGGCAGCAGGCGGTGAAGTTGGAGCAGATGGAGAGGATGGCCGCTGCGCGCGCTGGGGGCGGGAAATGAGCCTGTCGCTGAAGGAGCAGCTGAAACACTGGGGCCATTACCAGGAACATCGGTTCTGCGC
Organism: Corallococcus sp. AB049A; assembly: GCF_003668885.1. Lineage (NCBI taxonomy): Bacteria > Pseudomonadati > Myxococcota > Myxococcia > Myxococcales > Myxococcaceae > Corallococcus > Corallococcus sp. AB049A. Next base: position 360 of record NZ_RAWL01001385.1, read on the forward strand.
ACCGCTCGCCCCGGAGGAGGCGCCGAGCAGGGACGAACAC
>NZ_RAWL01001386.1:0-399 GCF_003668885.1 Corallococcus sp. AB049A
GGACAAAGCTTTGCCTCTGATTTGAAAGCGGCGCCATTAGGAGGATACCTATTTCTGGAAACACCACTGTGATGTGAGAATCTTAAATTTTTTAGTACTAGCTGTACGGCTAGCACGAGCGTAATTGTGTCGCTTGTCGCGCAGTGCGTCCTTCACTGACTCGATCGCTAAGAAAGGGACGTACTGAGCGACAAGCGAGAAAACGGCGCGCGTGCTAAACGTTCTGTGCATGTTCTAATCGCACGTGGCCTCTCAGTTTTTGTATGGCTGTATGGCCGTGTGCTGAAAACTCGATGGGAGGTGAGGCATAGATAACCGATGATTAATTTGAACATGGCACCAATATGATCAGTGTTTTTGCTTTACTTGGCTTCGTTTTCAGTTTCTAGTATGTATAGG
>NZ_RAWL01001387.1:0-398 GCF_003668885.1 Corallococcus sp. AB049A
GTTTACCTTCGCGCGCTTTTACCGAAATGTCCTGCAGCTCGCGGGATAATTCGATAATGCCTTTCTTGTTAACATCTCGTACCACCGGTACCACCAGGCCATTTGGCGTATCAACGGCAATGCCTAAATGCACATACTTTTTCAGGATCAGGCTGGCGCCATCTTCTGATAAAGAGCTGTTAAAGGTTGGGAACTCTTCCAGCGCCTTGGCCACCGCTTTCATAATAAAGACCAGCGGGGTGTATTTAACGCCCATCTTTTTCTTATCCGCCAGCGCATTCTGCTCTTTGCGGAAGTCTTCCAGGCCAGTGATATCGGCTTCGTCAAACTGGGTGACATGCGGAATGCGTACCCAGTTGCGATGCAGGTTGGCACCAGAGATTTTCTGGATCCGTGAC
>NZ_RAWL01000140.1:0-19384 GCF_003668885.1 Corallococcus sp. AB049A
GCTCCCACCCCTCCTGCTGCCCGTGAGGGTGACGCCCGTGCCGTTGGCGCTTCACATGGAAAGCAGTACGGGCTGGAACGGCAACGCGCACCGGCGGGGCGGGGTCGCGTGCCGCCAGTGAGCACTTGTGATCGCGCCGCGCGCGCATCCATCCACCAGCAACACACGCATGGCCCCACGGGGCCTGTCGTCAGCGCCTGCTCGCCTGCCGGGGCCGCCGGGGTCCCCCGGGCCCCATTCCAGGGAGGACGGGGGGCCGTGTTAGGACGGTGACACGTCCCGTCCCCGCGGCAGGAGTACGGGGGCGCGACGCCTCTTCCTGGAAGGACTCATGCGTTCGACTTCGGCACTGGCGTTGATGATGGCTTCCCTCGCGGTGGGCGCGCTGTCGGCTTGCGGCGACGGCGACAAGAAGGACAACACCCCGGACTCGGGCACCAGCTCCGGCAACGGCAAGTGCCCGGCCTCCGCGTACATCTGCGAGAACTTCGACAACGGCGATAACGGCTGGAAGCAGCCGGATGACTTCCACTTCGCCACCGTCACCATCGACGGCTCGCGCACCCGCTCCGGCAGCGGCGCGGTGCACGTGGTGACGGAAGCAGGCCACAACGAGGAGCCCTTCGAGCCGGGCAAGGACGAGCAAGCCATCGCGCACCTGCGCAAGGACATCCCGCAGTTCGGCACGAAGCTCTACGCGCGCGCGTACGTGTACCTGAGCCGGTCCTCGCCGCCGGGAGTGATGGGGACGTACTTCATCCTCTTCTCCCCGAACGACAACGACTTCGGTGGCATCGAGCTCCAGGGCCTGCCGAACGGTGGCTTCGCGTTGGACAACTGGACGGGGCGCGGGACGGGTTGGAACTACCAGGACGAGGACCCCGTGGTGGTGAAGGTGTCACCCAACCGGTGGACCTGCATCGAGTGGGGCGTGGAACGCGACAGCGCCACGGCCGAAACGGGCCATGCGATGGCCTGGGCGGACGGGCAGCTGGCGTATGACTTCCCGAACGTGGGCATGCGGCCGTTCACGAACTTCGCGGTGGGCTACGGCTTCGTGCACCCCAAGGGCGACTCCGAGTCGGAGACGTGGATCGACGACCTGGTGGTCGCGCCCGAGCGCATCGGCTGCGAGTGACGCCATGTCGTTGAACCGCGTCGCGGACGAGACCCTTCGCATCCTGGATCAGGGCACGTACGTGCCGCTGTCCGGGCGGGAGGTGTCCATTCGCGACGCGGTGGCGCGCGCGGTCGAGGGCACCGTGCTGGTGCGTCCCGGTGACTTCGACCGCCTGACGCGGCCCGCGCCGGTGCCGGGCTTCACCATCGAGGTGACGCCGGAGAAGACGGGCGACGCCGCGCGCCGGCTGGTGGAGCAGGAGGGCGAGGAGCGGGTGCTGGCGCTCAACTTCGCGTCGGCGACGAATCCGGGTGGAGGTTTCCTCACGGGCGCGAAGGCGCAGGAGGAGGACCTGGCGCGGTGCTCGGCGCTGTATCCGTGCCTGTTGAAGTGGCCGGAGTTCTACGACGTGAACCGCAAGCTGCGCTCGCCGCTGTACACGGATCACTTCCTCTACTCACCGGACGTGCCGTTCTTCCGCAACGAGCACTACGACCTCCTGGACCGGCCGTTCCACGTGTCCCTGCTGACGGCGCCCGCGCCCAACGCAAGGCAGCTGCCCGCCGGTGACCCGGAGGTCGCGCAGAAGCTGCGCGAGGTGCTGTTCGCCAGGACGCTCAAGGTGTTGCAGGTGGCGGCGCACCACGGTCACCGGACGATCCTCCTGGGGGCCTGGGGCTGCGGGGCGTTCCGCAACAACCCGCATGACGTGGCGGAGGCCTTCGCGCGAGGCCTGTCCACGATGGCGGGCGCGTTCAGCCGCGTGGTGTTCGCGGTGTACGAGCGCGGAGGGAAGGGGCCGAACCTGAGCACCTTCCGGGAGCGTTTCGGCTGAGAGGCTGTCTGGCTTTCGCGCGCGCGCCTGCTAGCCTTGCGCACATGCGATGGAGCTGGGTGGGGCTCGTGGCCGTGGTGCTCGCGTGCGCGGAGGCTCCGCGCCCGGTGCTGAAGCGATGGCCTGTCGAGGAGGTGCCAGTAGTCGTCCGCGTCGTGGATGCGGCGAACCAACCGGTTCCAGGCGTGTCCCTGGCGGCACGCCGCGCGGACTCCGGGTCGAACGTCGCCAGAGGGGGTACCACGGATGTGACGGGCACGGCGCGGCTCCAGGTGATGCCGGGCTGGTACGTCCTCCAGGCAGAGGCCCCTGGTTTCGTGAGCCTGATCCGCACGGATGCGCGCGTCCCTTTCGGCGCGGAGGCCCGCTGGGATGTGACGCTGGAGCGGGCGGCGGCATTCGTGGGGCGCGTGGTGGATCTGAAGGGGCAGCCTGTCGCGGGGGCCGTGATCCAGGTGACTCCCTCCACGGACGAGGACGTGTCACTGAGTGCCGAGAGCGATGACGAAGGACGCTTTCGCATCGACGGTGTGCCCGCCGGGGCCGTGAAGCTCCTCGCGGAGAAGGACGGATGGAGTCCCACGCGGCTGGAACTCCAGACGCCGCAGCCCGAATTGACGGTGGTGATGGGCGGGCTCGGCTCGCTGCGGATCCAGGTGCGCGGACCCGATGGCCGGCCCGTGTCCGCACGGGCCACCTCCATCTCCTCGGTGGAGGAGGAGCGGCGCCACTTCGAGCGGTTCCCGGAGCGGGCGGAAGAAGCCACTGTCTTCCAGAAGCTTCGCGCCGGGCGCTACCTCGTCTCTGGCGAATACGAGCCCGTGCCCGGCTGTGAATGGACCCGCACCATCGAGGTCCAGGTCCTTCCGGAGCAGCAGGCGGAAGCGACGGTGAGCTTCGAAGGCCTTCGAGACACGGGACCCTGGCGAGGACGGGCCGTGGACACCCACGGGAAGGCTTTCGATCACGGCGCGGTGATCGCGTGGATTCCAGGTGAGGATCCGGAGGCCGCGGGCCTGAGTGGCAAGTGCAAGAGCGTCGTGGGACCGGACGGCTCCTTCGCCATTCCGCACGTCTTCAAGCCTCTGGCCTTCCTGACCTGGGAAGAGAGGGAATACTCCCCGGGCCCAGAGGCGAGGGGCCCGTTCCATACGGGAACCGGCGAAGCGGTGGTGTTCCGCGACATCATTGGTGGTTTGAAAGGCCGCGTCGTACGTCCGGATGGACAGCCCGTGGGGTATTTCCAGGTCGACGGCCACTCAGCGAACAATCCGCAGGGGGAGTACGTGCAGTCCGTTCCGATGACCCATGTCTATCAATGGATCATCAACGTTGTTGGATTCGCTCCCGCCCTCGTGCGTGCGCAAGGGGAGGACGGAGAATTACGCCAGGCCCCGGACGCCTTGCTCGACGTGGGCCGCACGGTGCAGGGACGCCTCTTCGCGAGCGACGGCCGCACGGGCATGAAAGATCAACAGGTCGAACTCATGGAGGTGTTCGACCTGGAGGGACACGGTCCACGTCATCCGAGGACGACAAGGACTGACGCAGAGGGGCGTTTCCAATTCGAGCACGTGCCAGGCAGGCGTCAGTTCCTGCGCGTGGACGCGAAGAAGCACGGCACCGTGCTCCATGCGCTCGAACCCGATGAAGTGGCCGTGCGCTTGCGGCTCGTTTCCAGCGCGGAACTGCACGGCTCCATGACGGACGGCGCTCGGGTTCCGTTGGCGGCGGTGAGTGTGGACGTCCGTTGCGAAGGTGGGTTCCGGGCGTTCTCCGGAACGGACTGGTCGGGCCACTTCACCCTGAGGATTCCGGGAGACCGCGAGTGCATCGTGCATCCCGACGTGGGCCTCCTGAACGTCCGGGGTGTGCCCCATTCGCCTCCGGTGGCCTTTTCCCCCACGCGGCTCCGCCTCAAGCCCGGATCGGAGCACGCATGGGCGCCCACGCCTCGGCAAGGCCCTGCCGCTCTGAAGGTGAGCGTCGAGGCGTCTCGCGAGTTCGTCTCCGCGTTCCTGCTGCCAGGAGACGTTCCGTGGCCACGCTCGCCCGAGGCATTGGATGCGCTCATCCGGGCCGGTTTCCATCCGGATGGCGATGACGACGGCTTCACGCCCTCGTTCATGTTGGGAGCGGTCTTCCACTTCAGCCACCTTCCAGCGGGGCACTACACGCTCTTCATCCGGGACGAGATGGATGGAGCGGACGCGGTCCTGCGCATTCCCGTGGAGCTGACCGGAACCGTCCCGCACATCGTCCGGTCCGAGCGTCCCGGTCTTGGAGGCGGAAGGCCGTACACGCGCTGACGCCGCGCCTACGCGCCTTCAGCCGGCAGCGTCACCACGAACGCGGCGCCACCCCCTGGCGCGTCCTCCACCCAGACGCGTCCGCCGTGGGCTTCCAATATCTGCTCCACGATGTACAGCCCCAGCCCCAGGCCTCCCGTGCGCGCGGAGCCCTGCACCTGGGCGAAGCGCTGGAAGATGCGCTCGCGTTCGGCCTTGGGGACTCCCGGGCCTCCGTCGCGCACGGTCAGCCGCAGCTGCCCGTCGTGACAGCGCAGCGCCACGTGCACCGGCGTGCCCTGGCCGTAGCGGAGCGCGTTGGAGATGAGGTTGCTCACCACCTGCTCCATCCGGAGCTTGTCGAACCGGCACGGCGCCGGCCCCTCCACGCGCGCGTCCAGCTCCACCCCGGCCTGCTTCGCCTCGTCACCGAAGCGCGCCACCAGGTCCTGCACCATCGGCGCCAGGTCTCCGCCCACCAGCTCGAAGTCCAGCTTGCCCGTGCGGATGCGGCTGACGTCCAGCAGGTTGTCCAGGAGCGACGCCAGCCGCCTGAGCTGCCGGTCCGCCGCGTCCAGCCGGGCCTTCACCTTGTCCGATCCGACGGACTCCGGCTCCTTGCCCTCGGCCATGCGCCGCAGCAGGTCCACCTGCAGGCGCAGCGACGTGAGCGGCGTGCGCAGCTCGTGGCTGGCCACCGACAGGAAGTCGTCGCGCGTGCGCACCGCCTCCTGCAACGCCTCTTCCGTCTCCTTCAGCGCGGTGATGTCCAGGATGGCGCCACGCACCACCATCACCTTGCCGTTCGCGTCGCGGATGACGCGCGAGCGGCTGTTGAGCCAGTGCCAGGTGTTGTCCGGCCAGTGCGTGCGGAAGGTGGAGGAGTACGACAGCACGTCGTTGTGGAAGATGGCCGTCACCTGCGCTTCCACCGCGGGCCGGTCGTCCGGATGCAGCGACGCCAGGAACCGCTCGTGCGTCCACTCCTCCAACGGCTGCGGATAGCCGTAGAGCCGGTCATGGCCCTCGGAGCGGAACACCTGCCCGGTGACGAGGTTCGTCTCCCAGACCGCCATCTGCGCGGACTCGAGCGCCACCTGGAACCGCTCGCCCAGCTGGCGGAAGCGCTCCTCGGTGCGCGCGACCTCCGTCTCCGCGCGCTGCCGGCGCGTGATGTCCGTGGCCAGCACCCACATCTCACCGCCCACCGGCCGCACGGACAGCTCCAGCCAGACGCCCGACGGCAGCTCGGACAGGAACCGCGCCGGCTCGCGCGTGGTGAGCGCGTCCAGCAGCCGCTCGTGCAGCGTGGTGCCGGCCAGCATGGGCTGCGCCGCCCACGGCGTCAGGCCCTCGCAGGAGCCATACGGCAGGCCCAGCAGGGACGCGGCGCGGTGGTTGAGCTCATGGATGGTTCCCTGCGCGTCGAGCGCGAGGAACGCCTCGGCCATCATCTCCCGCAGGACCTGCAAACGGGTCTGCGCGGACATGCTGGCCTCGTCGGCCGGGACGGGCGGCTGGTTCGCGTCACCCGGCGTGCGCGTGGCAGCCGGGCCGGGTGCGGCCGCGTCGTCCTTGGACGCGTGGCGGGCGGGTTCGAACGGACCACCGGGGAGGGGACTCATCGGGTTGCACGCTCCCGCAGGGCCCCCGCGCTCGTCAAGCGAGCGCGCGGGTCATCCAAGGCCGTCTGTCAGTTCAGCGGATCCGTCAGGGGTTCAGGCATGACCCACAGCTCGGTGGGCCGGGCGTAGGCCTGGTTGAACGCGAAGAGGATGCCGTTCCACCGGTCCCAGAAGTCCGCCCAGCTGTACTCGCTCGGAGGGGAGGTGAGGGGATTGCCGTCGCGGTCCGGCTGGGCATACGCGTAATCCGCGTAGGTCCAGCGCACGGTGCCGAAGTCCGTCATCAGGAAGGGCGTCAGCGCCTGGAGCACGGCCGCGCGGGACACCTCGTCGGTGGGCGAGCCCGAGGGCGTGAAGACAGGCTGCGCCTGGTCACGCTGTTCACGCCACGCGACGAAGTTGGTGCCCATGGCGATGAGCGCGTCGCGCCGGGCGGGCGTGGGCGCGAGCCGGGCCTCCTCGTAGAGCGCGAACGCGGCGATGAGCAGGCTCTTCCAGTGCATGCCCGGGAAGAGGAGGTCCATGCGCGTGGGGCGCGGCGAGTCCTCCGCGTGCGCGACGGCCCAGGTGTAAGCCTGCTGCGCCTCCGTGTTGTAGGCGTCCACCAGGGTGAACTCGGTGAGCACGCGCGAGGGCGTGATGGGCCCGGTGGCGGCCGCGCGCCAGTCCAGGTACAGCCGCGCCGAACCGCCGATGTCGTTGAAGATGGCGAGGTTGCCCTCGTGGAGCGTGCGCTCCAGCGTGATGACGATGGCCTCCACCTTGTCGAGCGGCGTCACGCCCGGCGCGCTCCAGTACATCGCGCCCATGCGCGACGCGGTGGCCAGCAGCGTGCGCGTATCGCCGAGCGCCGCGACGTTGAGCGAGCTGGTCAGCACGCTGAGGGCCGTGGCCGCGTCGGTCGTCAGGCCCTGCGCGATGAGCTGGAGCGACAGGTCCTGCACCCGCAGCCGCACCACGCCGCCCAGTCCCAGCCGGTCCAGCGCGCCCGTCAGCGACACCGAGGGCTGAAGCCGCGCCGAGTTGATGAAGTGCCGGGCGAGCGCCGCGCTGTACATGCCCTTGCCACCGGCCTGGGACGCGTGCGGCGCGAAGGTGAACCAGTTGGGACGCGCGCTGCTGGTGCCACCGGGTTGCAGCGTGGGGTCGATGATGCCGCCCAGCTCATACGCGATGCCGATGTAGCCCAGCGTGATGGTGCGGTTGTCCTCCAGCGGCGTGGGCGCGGTCTGCGCGCGGGCGGAGGCGGAGGTCAGGAAGAGGAGCGCGCCGAACAGCGCGAGAACGGAGCGATGCACATCGGTGCGAGGAGGAATCGCCACGGTGGAGATCCTGGGTGGGGGGATGGTTGACCAAGCTAGGCAGTGGGAGCGCCGGTCCAAACCCCGGGCCCCGCCGTGGGAGTCCCGCAGCGTTGAGTGGATGACCCTTGAAGAGCGGTGACGCGTGAGGTCAGCCGGTTTTCCGGGGAGACCGGCGGCGGCGCAGGAGCTCCGTCACGGCGAGTCCCAGGCAGGTCGCCGCACAGAGCCAGACACCCGGCATCAAGCCCGGTGCGTGGTAGCGCAGCTCGACGCGGTGGGTGCCACGGGGCGTGGGCACGGCGCGCACCAACGCGTTCGCGGGGAGCAGGTGCGTGGGCGCACCGTCGAGGAGCGCCGTCCATCCGGGCTGCCACGCGTCGTTGATCAGCAGCACCGCATCCTCGGAAGGGTCCACCTGCACGATGAGGGATTCGGGCACGTCCTGTTCGACGCGGACGACGCCTTCCAGGGGTGCGTCACCCACGGAGGCGAGGGTCAGGTCCCCGCACTCCACCGCGGCCCGGGCGCCCGTGCGGAAGGATGCATTGCCCAGCAGGTCGAGCGCCGCCGCCAGGTCCGGGACACACCGGGGCTTCGCGAGCGACAGGCGCGGCCGTGCGTCCGGGTGCTCCACCAGCAGCAGCTCGAAGGCGGAGTCCTTCTCCACGATGGTGCCGGTCCTGTGTTTCAGCGCCGAGTAGTCCGCGGGGGTGTACGCGCTGAAGCGCACGCCGAAGACGGGCAGCAGCTCCGTGAAGAGGCCGGGTCTGTCGTCCTGGAGGTGCAGCACCCGGGGGCTCGCGGCGGGCAGGGAGGCCTCCGCCGTGCCCACGCCCCACAGCGCGGGGCTGTCCGGCGCCAGCATGGCGCGCGACATGAGCGCGACGCTGTCCTGGTACTCGAAGCCTTCGAAGCTCGGCAGCCGGAAGCGCTGGACGCGCGACGCCGCGCGAGGAACGGTGGCGCCCGCCCGGGCGGCCCAGGCGCGCACGGTCGAGATGCAGGGCGGCGGGCTGTCGAGCAGCTCCTCGGAGCCGAGGATGGGCAGCGGCTCGTTCGCGGTGAAGATGGCCACGACACGGCCAGCAGCCCCGCGAGGACTCCGGCCGCGCGCGCGGTCCAGCGCATCCGCTCCGGTGACGCGACGACGGCCTTCCATCCGAAGCCCGCGAGCAGCGCGAGCCCCAGCGACAGGCGCCCAGGGCCACGAGTCCCAACCCTCGCCGCACGAGCGCCGCGCGCGGCCCTTCTTCCGTCAGCGCGAGGAACAGCACGAACACGTTCGCGAACGCATAGGCCCACGTGTCTCCCGCCAGGAGCACGCCGGCCAGGCCCAGAGCGGCGACAGCGGCGCGGACAGGCGTGGCTTCACGCAGGAAGCGGACCGCGGCCCACAGGCAGAAGGGCAGGGTGGCGCCCGCCATCAGGTACGCGAGGCTGCTGGTGAGGCTCACCATGTAGCCGCTGAACGCGAACGCGACGCCCGCGAAGAACGCGCCGGCCCGGGGCACCGCGTACAGGCGCAGGAGCGCGTACGTACCCACGAGCGCGAGCGGCGGGCACGCCAGCACGGTGAGCTTCATCGCCGTGCCGGTGGACAGCACCAGCCCCAGCCACTGCGAGGGATGGAACGCGGCGGACAGCATCATTCCCGGGAAGGACTGCCCCAGGCCGTCGAAGGGGTACCAGCCCGGGAACCCGCCCGACGCCACGCGCCCCGCCCAGTAGCGGCGCAGCGGGGCGTAGACGAGCAGCATGTCCCGCCCGGTGAAGACCTGCGCGCTGAAGACGGCCCGGTAGAAGAACAGGCACGTCAGCCCGAGCGCGCCCCCCACGACGGCCCACGCCACGCGCGGACCCGGGGCGCGTGGCTCGGTGTGAGCAGGGGCTGTGGGGGGCTTCATCGGGGCGCGGATTGTTCACGGACCCCGGTGCCCCCGTCCAGCACGGGAGCACCGCCTGGCCTCACGCTCCCTTCGCGGGGGCGAAGTACGAGACGAACGGAGCGACGTCCCGGTAGCCCATGCGGCGGTAGACGGGCGCGCCGGCCTCGGTGGCGTGCAGCACCGTGCGCTCCAGCCCCCACGCCTGCTTCGCCTCCTCCAGCGCGCGCCGGAGCACCGTCTCCGCGGCGCTCTTGCGGCGGTGCTCCGCGAGCGTCGCGACGAGCGCGATGTAGACGATGCCATCCACGCGCAGCGCCACCGTGGACGTCGACGGCGCTCCGTCGTGGCAGCCGACGAAGGCCCGGCTCTCCGGGCCGTAGATGCCGGGGGCGGCCAGGGCCTCGCGTCCCAGCTCCTGGGGCGTGTCGTAGCTGGCGGCGTTCACGTCCGCGACGGCGTTGTAGCCCCAGGTGTCCCGCACCGGCCGCAGGTCGAGCGGCGGCAGGGGACGCACCGGCTCCAGCATCCGGTCCGCCACCATGCCCGTCGTGGCCATGCCCGGCTTGAGCCCTCGCGAGGCGAACAGCGCGTCCGCCCGCTCCCGCAGCTCCGGCGCCAGCCACTCCGGCGTCAGCGTGAAGGCCCACCCGTGCGGCCCCTGGGCGTAGTAGCTCGCGGCCGAGTCCACCGCGCGCAGCAGCTCCGCCTCCGTCCGGGCGGGCCGGTTGAGGAACGACATGTTCATCAGCGACCACGTGACATGGCCCGCGGTGATGAACACGTCCGCCCGCTCCACGACCTCTCCGCGCGGCAGGCCCAGCGTCATGAGCCTCCAGGCTCCACGGAACTGCGCATGCGATTCGTCGATCTCGACTCGGGACATGGGCGTGCCTCCAGACAGCTGGGTCAAGGAGTTGGATTCTCGGCAATCGCTGATGTCCGCGTCTACGTGCCACAGGGCAGGGGCCCTGCTAAAGCGAGGGCGCGACCCGGGTGCGAGGAGACGCCGCGATGAATCCCATGGAAGGGCAGCCCTGGCAGACGACGTGCCGGGTATGTGGCAGGCAGACCTGCCCGAAACCCGAGGCGGTGGCCGCCTGGATGCGGACGATGCTGGACCGCGTGCACGGCGCGCAGATGCGCGGCGCGGGGCAACGCGGGCTGCGCGAGGCCCTGGCCATGGAGGGCGTGCTGATCACCACCCACATGGAGGTGTGGTCGCGGGCGCTCGAAGGGGTGTGCCCGGACTGCATCGCGGAGGTGGCGCCGGAGACGGACGCGCGGCTCCAGGATCCGGAGGCGATGCACGAAGCGTCGCTCGCGCGCTGGCGCACCTCCGCGCCGGAGCTGGTCAGCGACGCGGTGGAGTCCGCGGTGGACGACACGCTCCAGGCCGCGCGCGAGGCCGCGGCCCGGAACAAGCCGGCGACGTGATCAGGCCCAGAGCTCCTGCTCCAGCGTGTCGAGCAGCGCCAGCGCCACCTCCGGCGTGGGCAGCCCGGCCTCCGTGACGAGCGCCGCGTCCACCGGCGCCGCGACCTCCGCGCGCAGCAGGGCCACCGCGCGCTTGCGGGCCCCGCGCAGCGCCTGCTGCTCCGGGGCGGACAGCCGCGAGCACACCCACCGGTCGATGTCCCACGACAGGCCCGCGTGCCGCGTCTCGTCCTCGGCGATGCGCACCATGGCCTCGCGCACCTCTGCGTCGCGCGCGTGCAGGGCCTGGTGGTGGGCCACCAGCGCGCCGTACGTCTCGCGCACGCAGCCCTCCACGGCGTTGTCGAGCGCCACCTCGGCCAGCGGACGCGGCGGCACGGCCGAGACGGCGGGCGGCGGAGGCGTGGCCCCGAAGCGCCGCGCGAGCCTGCCCGTCATCTCCGCGTGCAGGACCTCATCCATCGCGCTCGCGAGCGCCGCGTCCTGGAGGCCGGCCTCCGCGCCATGCAGGGCCAGCTCCTCGCGAAGCCGCAGGAACGCGTGGATGGACGCGGCCTCCAGGTGCGCCGTCCGGGCGAAGTGGTGTCCCAGCGCGTCCTCGCAAGCACCCGCGGTCACGCCCTCCAGGCCCACGGGCCGGCGGCCCACGGCGCAGGACCCGCTGCCGCGCTCCAGCACGTGATTCTCCAGCTCGCTGACCTCGCCGTCCCTGGACACCCGGAGGACGTGCTGCGTGAGATCGCTGCCCTCGCCGCACGCGAAGCCCTTCGTCCCCACGACGTTGAAGCTCCCGTCGAGGTTCCGCTTCACCGCGCCCTCTTCCAGCTTGCCGCAGCTCAGCGCATAGCCCGAGGCGTACGCCAGGAGCGCCGCGTCCTGGCTTGTCTCCACGCTGCCCAGCAGCTCCCGGAGATCCTGGAGTGACGACCAGGTCTTCACCTCGTCGCCGCGCGTCGTCGCCAGGAAGTAGCTCGTGCAGATGTCGAAACAGGCGCCATGGAAGCCTTCGGCGGCGCGCGCCTCCTCCAGCGCGATCTGACACGCGGCCGGGTCGCTGGCGGTCGCGCATGGCTGGCCCGTGGAGCCACGCGTCTCGTAGAACACCGGGCCCTCGCGGCCGTAGCCCGTGATCTGACGCAGCTCGACGGAGTCCGGTGCCGGCTGGATGCTCAGGTCATCGATGGCGAGGACCCCCTGGGACGAGCACTCGATGGCCGAATAGCCGTTCAGGTTCGTGCTGCCGGTGCCGCAGCCCGCGAGCACCAGCGGCGTCGCGAGCGAGGTCCGCAGCGCGCGAGAGAAGAGAAGCTTCAGCCGGTTCGTGTTCATGGACGCCTGCTCCCGTGGGACGAGTTGCCCCGCGAAGACAGCAATGGCGATGCCAGCGCCGTGCGCCCTCTGGGAAGCGGCGTCCTCGGAGCAGGCCCACGTGCTCGGAAAACCGAGGCACCTTCAGAAACCTGAGGCGCCAGGAAGCGCTCACATCGGCTGCGACGTCCGGAACAAGGGCGCACCCAGCGCCGCGCCGTTGACGCCGCCGTCGACGAACAGATCCTGCCCACTCACGTACGATGCATCGTCGGAGGCGAGGAAGAGCACGGTCCTGGCGATCTCCTCCGGCTTGCCCATGCGTCCCATGGGGATGGTGGCGGACATGCCGCGCTCCAGCTTCGCGAAGGCCTCCGGCGTGGGCGCGTTCTTCTCCCAGATGGGGGTGAGCGTCGCGCCCGGCGACACGACGTTGACCCGCACGCCCCTGGGCGCGAGCTCCGCGGCCAGCACGCTGGCCATCGCCTTCAGCGCGCCCTTGCTCGCGGCGTAGGCCGAGTACCCCGGCATGCCCAGCTCGCTGTGCACCGAGCTCGTGAGGATGACCGACGCGCCGGCCTTCAGGTGCGGCGCCGCGGCCTGCACCGTGAAGAACACGCCGGTGATGTTGGTCTGGAGCACGGACGCGAAGGCCTCGTGCGTCGTCTTCCCCACGTACGTCTGTGCCGCGATGCCCGCGTTCGCGAACACGACATCCAGCCCGCCGAAGCGCTCCACCGTCGCCGCCACCGCGCGCTCCAGGGCGGCAGGGTCCGTGGCGTCCGCCTGCACCGCCAGCACGTTCGCCCCCAGCTCCTTCGCCGCCGCGTCCAGCGTCTCCCGGTTGCGCCCGGTGATGGCCACCCGCGCCCCCTCCGCCACGAACAGCCGCGCCGTCGCCAGCCCGATGCCGCTGTTGCCACCCGTGATCAGCGCCGTCTTTCCCTTGAGCCGCATCCGACTGCCTCCGGTTTGAATGGTTTCATGATGAAACCAATTGCCGGATGAATAAAGGCCCTGGTTTCGTTATGCAACCACTTGTGGAATGTCCCTCTGGAGGGAGGCGGTGATGAAGCGGACGAGCATGGAAGGGGCGGCGTGCCCGGTGGCCCGCTCGCTGGACGTCATCGGGGACTGGTGGTCGCTGCTCATCGTGCGCGATGCGCAGTACGGCCTGCGCCGCTTCGGCGAGTTCCAGAAGAGCCTGGGCGTGGCGAAGAACATCCTGGCCCAGCGGCTGAAGCACCTGGTGGACCACGGCATCCTCGACTTGCAGCCGGCGTCCGACGGCAGCGCCTGGCAGGAGTACGTGCTGACGGAGAAGGGGCGGAGCCTCTTTCCCATCCTGGTCGCGCTGGGCCAGTGGGGACAGGAGCACTGCTTCGAAGAGGGCGAGCCGCGCACGCGGGTGCTGGACGCGGTGCACGGGCAGCCGGTGAAGCCGCTGGAGGTGCGCGCGGCGGACGGCCGTTTGCTGACGGTCCGGGACGTGCGCCTGGAGCGGCCGGACACACAAGGCTAGCGCCACCCGGAGCCGGGCTGGTTAGGGTGTGCCCATGACGCGCCCTGCATCGGATTCGTGGTCACTGCCCTGGATGGGGCTGGGGCTGAGCAGCAACCTGAGCGCCTCGGACGTGCCGCATCCGTACCGGCTGCTCGACGCCTCGCCCGGCCTCTTCGACTTCGTGGAGTACAGCGCGCCCATCGCGCTGGAGGAGGCGAAGGCCCAGGCGACGCTCTTTCCGGAGATGTGGCGCCGGCGCCAGGAGGTGCCCGTCCTCTTCCACCCCGTGCACCTGAACCTGTGGGGCCCGGAGCTGGAGCCCGCGTCCGCGCTGAAGGAGCTGGACGCGCACGCTCGCGCGGTGGGCAGCCCGTGGGTGGGCAACGACGTGGGCTGGTGGCACGCGGGCGGCCAGCCCTTCCCGGGCTACCTCTACGTCACGCCGCCGTTCAACGACGCGGGCGTGCGGGACAGCGCGGCGCACGCGCTCCACATCCAGGCCGGCTTGAGCGTCCCGCTGGTGATTGAAAACCCCGCGGTGCTCGCCACGCGCGGCGGGATGCACGCGCTGGACTTCATGGCGAAGCTGCACGCGCGCACGGGCCTGCCGCTGCTGTTGGACCTGGGCCACCTCTTCAGCCATCAGCTCTCCGCGGGGCTGCCCCTGCGCGCGGGGCTGGAGGGCTTCCCGTTGGATCAGGTCGTGGAGATCCACATCGCGGGCGGTGTGGTGACGCGCAGGGCAGGGCGGACGTTCTACGTGGATGATCACACGCAGCCCGTGCGCGAGGAGCTGTTCGAGCTGCTGGCGGAGGTCCTCCCGCGCTGCCCGCGCCTGCGCGCCGTCACCTTCGAGGGAGACGGCCATCCGCCGGAGGTGGCGCTCGCGTCGCTGAGGAGACTGCGCGCACTGATCCCGAAGGAGAACCGGTCTCCAATCGAATACCCCGCGTCGCGCGAGCCCGTGCCCGCGCTCACCGGGGACAGCCGTCCGTGGTCGCTCTTCGACGCGGGCCACGGCGTCACGCCGGCCTCCGAGGACGAGGACCCCGAGGGCACGCGCGCGGACCGGGACTTCCGCCTGGCGGTGGTGGCGGAGCAGCTGGACAAGGACTGGCCCCTCACTCGCTTGTTGCTCGCGGCGACGCCGGAGGGGCTGGAGTCCTTCACCCGCTCGCGCGAGTACCGGGGCCTCTTCGACGGGCTGGGCAAGTCGCTGTCCCACGCCTTCGCGTCCTGGGCGCGCAAGCGCGTGATGGCCGCGCCTTCGGATGGAGTGGCCGCCGCGCTGTCCCTGGAGATGATGCTGCCGCACGCCTTCCTCCAGCCCCCCGTGGCCCCGGCTCCGGGGCAGGTCGCGCTGGCCGAGGACGTCCGCCTGGGCGCCTTCCCCGCGGACCTGACGGAGCTGGTGTTCGCCGCTCGGGCGTTGCGGCGGCACCTCACGGGCCGTGCGTGGGCCTGCGGGGCCCTGGAGGTCTCCGGGCTGGAGGCCCTGGCGCAGGTGGCGGCCCGGCCGGGTCCGGGGCCGTGGCGCTTCGCCATCCGCCGCAAGGGCACGGGCTTCGAGGTCCTGACCCTGCCTCCCGAGGTGGCCGGGGGGCTCCAGGGGCTCGCGGACGGTCCGCGCCCGGTGGAGTCCCTGCCTGCCTGGCTGCTCGCGGAAGGACAGGTGCGTGGGCTCTTGCGGCGGGCATAAGCCAGGCCACATGTCGGCTGGTCAACGGACCCTTGCGCCCACCTGTCTGGTGGGGTACTGCCCGCCGCATGTCGTCACCCCTCGTCGTTGGCATCGCGGGCGGCACCGCGTCTGGAAAGACCACGGTGGCCCGCAAGGTGCGTGAGGCTCTCGCGGACTGCCGGGTCGCCTTCATTGATCAGGATTCGTACTACCGGGACCTGAAGGACATGTCCCTGGTGGACCGGCGGGAGGTGAACTTCGACCATCCCGACGCGTTCGACACGGAGCTGCTGGTCAACCACCTGCGCGCGCTCAAGCAGGGCCAGGCCATCCAGAAGCCCGTCTACGACTTCGTCACGTCCGGCCGTCAGCCGCACACGCACCGCGTGGACCCCGGGGACATCATCCTCATCGAGGGCATCCTCGTGCTGCACATGAAGGAAGTCCGCGAGCTGATGGACGTGAAGATCTACGTCGACGCGGATGATGACCTGCGCATCCTTCGCCGCCTCACCCGCGACATCAAGGACCGCGGCCGCGACTTCGACCACGTCGTGAGCCAGTACCTGCGCCACGTGCGCCCCATGCACATGGGCTTCGTGGAGCCGTCCAAGCACCACGCGGACATCATCATCCCGCACGGCGGCAACAACGACATCGCCATCGGGATGCTGGTGGGCGCGCTCCGGGCGCGGCTCGCCACGCAGCACCAGACGCAGCGCTAGCCGCGCAGCCAGCGCAGGAAGTCCTGCACCGGCCCCTTGAGCCGGTGCGCGTCCGACAGCAGGGTGCCGTGGTCCCCCGGCCCCTGCAGCTCCACGAACCGCGCCTGCACCCCCGCCGCCGTCAGCTGGTGGTAGGTGTCCCGCACGCGCCCCGCCGGGGCCAGCGCGTCCGTCGCGCCCGCGAGCAGCAGCACCCGCGCGCGGATCTTCGGGAACGTCTCCGTCAGGTCGCAGCCCGCGTACGCGGAGCAGAGCAGCGCCCACGCCACCGGGTCGAACGTGTCCGCGAACGACGCGGCCTCCGCCTCCAGCGCCGCCTGCGCCGCGGCGCTGTCCGGATACGCGGTGCTCAGGTGATCACGCCCGTAGAGCAGCTTGAGGTAGTCCATCCGCAGCCGCGCCAGCGTCCGGTTCGGCGCGCGCTCGCGCAGGGGCGGGGTGTCCTCGTTGTCGGGCGCCATGCGCAGCACCTGCGACGTGAGGCCCAGCTTCTCGCGCAGCCCCTCCGGCAGCGCCCGCGCCGCGCCCAGCACCACCACGCCGTCCGCCAGCTCCGGGAACAGCGCCGCCAGCCGCAGCGCCACCAGCCCGCCCAGGCCAATGCCCACCAGCGCCCGCACGCGCGTGAGCCCCAGGGCCTTGAGCAGCGCGGCCACGCCGCGAGACATGTCCAGCACGGTGAGCGGCGGCAGGGCCGTGCCCCACGGCGCGCCGGTGTGCGGATCCGGCGTCAGCGGCGACGTGGAGCCGAACGGGCTCCCCAGCAGGTTGGGCACGATGACCGGCGTCACGTCCGGATCCAGCGCCTTGCCCGGGCCAATGAGCTCGCGCCCCCAGCCCGAAGGTTGGAACGCACCGTTCACTTCCGTGCTCAACGCCTGGTGGGAATGGGACAGGTCGTGCAGCACCACCACCGCTTTGCCATCCGACGGTTTTCCGTAGGCCTGCCAGGCAATCTGGGGGCTCCCCAGCAGCTCTCCCTCCTCCAGCGGAAGGGGCACGGTGAACAGTTGGATTCCCTCGGCCTGGGGCACGATGATGGGGCTCATATCATTGCCTGCCCGTACGCACAGGAGCCTGTCGCTTGAAGCGCTACTTCGGAATCATCGTTGTCATCGCCCTGGTGATCACCGCCGCGGTGGCGAGTCACCGTACCGCCTCCGCGCGGGCCACGGAGGCGGAGCGGGACGCGGACTTCCGCCGCATCCAGTCCGTCTACCTGGAGCGCGTGGGGTGGATGCGCACCAACCCGGATGAGGCGTCCTACAAGGACGAGCTGAAGTCCTTCTTCAAGGGGTACTTCGACGACGTGGACGCGCACCTGGACCGCTTCCACGGCAACAAGAAGTTCGACAGCTACCTGGCGGAGCTGGAGCAGCGCGAGGCGTCCGGCGGCGAGAAGAAGGACAACCGCGCCACGGACCGCAAGGCCTTCTACGAGTACGCGCGCAAGCAGTTCGACGCCCTGCACGAGGGCCGCTACCGCCCCGTGCTGTCCGCCACGGACAAGGGCATGCGCCTGGATGTCGTCTCCAACGACGTCGTGATGGTGATGGGCAAGCCGCAGATCCGCCTGCAGCTGGTGCTCTGGGGCGCGCAGCGCGTGGAGAAGGACGAGGGCAAGGTGAAGAAGA
This sequence comes from Corallococcus sp. AB049A, assembly GCF_003668885.1. Classification (NCBI taxonomy): domain Bacteria; kingdom Pseudomonadati; phylum Myxococcota; class Myxococcia; order Myxococcales; family Myxococcaceae; genus Corallococcus; species Corallococcus sp. AB049A. The sequence goes on from NZ_RAWL01000140.1 coordinate 17,345, forward strand.
TGGTCACCAGCGCCGCGTTCGACACGGTGTGGAAGCTCACCGACGCGAAGGGCAAGCTGCTGGGTGAGATGCGCGGCGGCGACCCGTCGATGAAGATCGACTACCCCGAGCGCCTCATCGCCGAGTTCCCCCCGCAGATGGTGCTGGGCCACTACGACCTGGACCTGCTGCCCGCGGAGGTCGCGAAGCTGGAGATGACCATCAACGTCGCCTCGCACGCGGCGTCCGGTGGCAACGCCAACGCCACCTACACGTGGAAGCTGGACGTGCCGTCGGAGTGGAAGCTGGGCGCCAACGAGACGTGGGAAGGCGCCACGCAGGAGGAGCGGCCCGAGGAGGAGATCGACCCGGCCAAGGCCTCCGCGAAGAAGGGCGAGTAGCCCTTCGTTTCAGGTGAAGGGCGAGTAGCCCTTCTTCACTTCACCACGGCGAAGTGTGAACCCAGCCGGTACGCGGACAGCGTGCCGGCGTCGTCCAGGAAGTACAGGTTGAGGCGCACGTCGGCCTGGAGCGCGACGAGCCCCACCCCCGCGCTCACCTCCGCGAGCACCTGACCGCCGCGAGGATCCACCGCGCGCACCACCTCGCCCGCGATGAGCGTCACGTCGCGGGCGGTGCGCGCCGGCAGCGCGGTGATCAGCGGCTCTCCCGCCGCGCCCACGCGCCAGTCCACCTGACCGGACAGCGCCACGCGGGCGGCGGCCCCGGACGCGCTCGTCACCACCACCGCGCGAGGCATCGGCGCCAGCGCGTAGGGCCCGGGGCCCAGGTGCAGCGCGCGCTCCCAGACCTTGCGTCCGCGCGCGTCCAGGCACACCAGGAACCCGTCCTGGTCGCGCATCCCGGCCAGGAGCACCCGCTGGCCCACCGGCAGCGGCGTGGAGGGCAGGAGGAGGTCCGGCTCGAAGGTCCACTGCGCCTCGCCGGTGTGCGCGTCCGCCAGCAGCAGCGCGTGGTGCGAGCCGCGCCCCATGAGCGCCAGGAAGCGCCGGCCGCACGCCACCGGAGGCCCATGGAAGGGCAGCGGCGAGCGCAGCCGGTAGCGCACCTGGCCATCCTCCAGGTCCAGGCCGTACAGGTAGCCCGAGTCCGTGGAGAGCAGGGCCCGGTGCCCCTGCGTGGCCAGCCATCCGCGCTGCGTGCGCGGCGGGGCCAGGCGCCAGACCTCGCGGCCCGTGGCCTCCGCGAAGGCCACCGCCGTGCGGTCCTCCGACAGCGTCAACAGCAGCCCGTCCTGGCGCAGGAGCAGCGGCCCCAGCGGGATGCCGTCATGGTCGTGCAGCCACCGCGCGCCCGAACCCCGGCCGGTGAAGCCGTACACGCGCGTGCCGTCCGCCGCCACCGCGTGGCCATCCGCGGACGCCGCCACGCCCAGCGACGCGGCCCGGCGCCACAGGAGCGCGCCGTCCTTGCGCGAGAACGCACCGGCCAGCCCTGGCGCGCAGTACACCGGCCCGTGACGGCCCAGCAGCAGCCGCGCCTCCTCCGGCTCCTCCAGGCCGCGTTGTTCCCAGAGCTTCTCGAAGCGCAGACGCTTGAGCTTCCCGGGGACCTTCAGGGGACGGGACTCGCCTCGCACCGGCGGCGTCTTCCGCTCGCGTGCCTCGCCCTCCGCTTCGGGCGGCTTGTGGGCGCCTCGCAGGTGCGACAGCCCCTCGCGGCAGCGCTCCGCCAGCTCCACGAGGTACGGGTTGGAGACCTGCACCCGGTGCGCCTCCGCGAACGCCAGGCCCAGCGCCTCCCCCAGCTGGAAGAGGGCGGACAGGAGCGCCGCCGGCTCCAGCTCGAACCAGGCGCCGGTGGGCCCCAGCTTCGCCCGCCGTCCCGGCAGGTCCAGCGTCAACACGGGGCGCACGCCCGCGGGCTCGAACTCGAAGCGGGCCTCGCCCAGCTCCACGGCCCGCGCCAGCTCCACCGCCTGGCGGGACAACTCCAGCACCGTGAGGAACGGCGGCCCCGGCGCACGCCACGCCTGCGGACGTCCCGGCAGCGCCAGCCACACCTCGCCCGCGCCCAACAGCGGCGCCAGCGCCCCGGAGG
>NZ_RAWL01001388.1:0-398 GCF_003668885.1 Corallococcus sp. AB049A
CGGAGGCAGTCATCCAGTGGCAGCAGGGCACGCCGTTGGAACGCAACCGCCATTGGCTACCCGGCATCAGTCAGCGTTATGGAATGATGGCCTCTTGCCCGGTCTTCATATCCTCGGCCGTCGCCTTGCTGCGCCCACTTCGCCCCCGTCCCTGCGACAAGTGCAGGACAGGCTTGGGTGAATAGCCCCTAGATTTCTGGACGCCTTGAGCCATTAAAGCCTGCTGCCGTTCGAACTCGACGGGCGACAGCATCCCGTTCCTGACGTGCTTGCGGATCGGGTTGTAGAACATCTCGATGTAATCGAACACGTCCTGCCGGGCTTCTTCGCGCGTTTTGTAGGCGCGTCGCCGGATGCGCTCACGCTTGGGGAGATTGAAGAAGCTCTCGGCGACGGCG
>NZ_RAWL01001389.1:0-398 GCF_003668885.1 Corallococcus sp. AB049A
CACCTTGTCAACCGCCTTGGCGAGGATGCCGGCGTGTTCGCGTGTGCCCTCTTTCGCCATGGGGGAAGCTTCGCCCGAGCGGGCGCGGGCCGGGGTGGCTGCATTGCGTTTAGGTTGCGCACGGCCGGTTTCTGATAACGCCTCGCGCTCGAGCGCTGGCACCGGTTTTCGAGGTTCCTGACCCGCCTTCGGCTTTCCGGCTTTGCCGAAAGGCTTGAATTCAGCCGGGTCAAGCAATTGGGCTGGCTGGGTGGGCATGGTCGGCAGCGGCATGCTTCGATTACCTCTCTGGGTGGAACAACGACGAAACACCGCCCGCGCACATGGCGAGACGGTGCTGGCGGAAAGCGCAGGAAAACGGATGGGCGCGTCGCAAAGTTTGATGCACGGACGACGGC
>NZ_RAWL01001390.1:0-398 GCF_003668885.1 Corallococcus sp. AB049A
GTGCCACGCTGAAGGCCATCGACATACCCACCAGGAACAGGAAGAACGGGAACACCAGGTCGGTGGGCGTGCAGCCATGCCATTCCGAGTGACGCAGCGGCGCGAACACCGCACTCCAGTCGCCCGGATTGTTGACCAGCAGCATCGCCGCCACGGTGATGCCGCGCAGGGCATCGATCGAGCCCAGACGGCGTGGCGGCGTACTGTTCATCAGGCGGCCTCGTACTGTCCGGCAATCCAGGTACCACGCACCTGCAGGGCGTCATCCAGCAGCACCAGGTCGGCCTGGTAGCCCTCGGCGATGTGGCCAAGGCGGTCGTCGACGTTGAGGAACTGCGCCGGATAGGTCGACGCCATGCGCGCCGCTTCGGCCAGCGGTTGGCCGAGCAGCTGCACGG
>NZ_RAWL01001391.1:0-398 GCF_003668885.1 Corallococcus sp. AB049A
GTCCTGGAAGATCAGCATCAGCACCGCCGTGGCCGCGCCCAGGCCGGTGACCAGATAGCGCAGGTCGACGCCCGCCAGGGTAGCGACGATCGACAGGCCGGCGATCACGAAGAGGACGATCTTGGCGACCTGCAGGTAGCCCTTGATCGGCTTGTTGCGTGCCTCGGGACGGCGCTCGTACAGATCGTTGGCCGCATCCAGCGCATGCGAGATGGCCAGCACCACGGTCAGGATCGCCCACGCCTGGCAGGCGCCGATGATGAAGCTGACCAGGCCCGGCGGCAGGTCCGGCACGATGCGGATGCCCGAGGCGATCACTTGGCTGGTCACCACGTTCGACAGGCGCGAGATCACCCGCATCAGGTGGCTGCCGCGGCCAGTGTCAGCGCCTGTCTCTT
>NZ_RAWL01001392.1:0-397 GCF_003668885.1 Corallococcus sp. AB049A
GTGGTCGTGTGTTCGAGTGCCTCGGTCGGGGGAGGCGCCATCCCGGACAGGTCTTCGTTGCGGGGTTCGAGGTGGCCGAGCTCAAGGGCGGAGAGCGCTGCGGCGAGGGACGTGGTCATGGGCAAGAAGCCTTTCACTCGGTTGTGCCGGCGGCCTATCCGCCGGATGCGCACCTCCTGGGCCGCCGAATGAGAGGCGGCCGCACCGAGGCGGAGCCGAGGGGAACCTCGAAAACCGGGTTGGCGCGGGCAGCCGCGAAGCGGCAACACGGCCCGGTTTTCGCAGGTTGCGGGCGTCTCGCGGCGGCCCATGTGCCGCATCCCTCTGGCGGGAAGGCTCAGCCGGCCCCCGGTGACGCACAGGCGGAACCTGACCCACCCTCGCCGTTGCGCGGGTC
>NZ_RAWL01001393.1:0-397 GCF_003668885.1 Corallococcus sp. AB049A
ACCGCGGTCGTATCCGACATTCTTGGCCAGAAGTTCAGGAGTACGCACGTAATCAGCTCACGACCCAGTTCCTGGGTGGAAGAGACTTCAAGCTCGGGATCTACGATAACGATAGAGGTCCCGCTATCAGCCTCGGATCGAGAGAACATCCCCAACTCGCCACTCAAGTCGAGTGCGTGCGCTCCGGTCGCGGGAGCCACGCTGTCGCTGCCCGCGGGTATGCCCCACCAGTGGCGCCCCGTGAAACGCCGAATGCCAGTTCCGACAGTCGCGTCGAAAGCCTCTCCCAAGTGGCAGGCCATAAGACGGCGAACCGGCTTTCCCTCATTGAAAGTTTGGCTATCAACTAGGACAAGCGAGCACGAACTCATTGCGTAGAGCGAGCTCTTTCCATAAC
>NZ_RAWL01001394.1:0-397 GCF_003668885.1 Corallococcus sp. AB049A
GCGTATCCGGCAGCACCAGTGCGAATTCGTCGCCACCGTAGCGCGCCGCCATGTCGCGCGGGCGACGGGCATGCGCGCCGATCAGGCGGGCGACATCACGCAGCACGCGGTCACCGACCTGGTGGCCATGGCGGTCGTTGTGGCGCTTGAAGTGGTCGACGTCGATCAGCGCCAGGCTCAATGGCTTGCCACTGCGCCGCGCGGCGTCGCATTCCTGCTGCAGTGACTGCTCGAAGCGCAGGCGGTTGCCCAGGCCGGTGAGGGCATCGCGGTTGGCCAGGCGGTGCCAGGCCGAGATCCGCCACACCGCCCAGACCAGCAGTGCCAGCACCACGCCCAGCATCGCGCTGGCCGGTGCCCACCACAGGTCACCGGTGCGCAGCAGCAGCCAGCTCAG
>NZ_RAWL01001395.1:0-397 GCF_003668885.1 Corallococcus sp. AB049A
GAATTGCACTTCAAAATTCTGAGAAAGTTGCACTGAACTCAATTCAAGTTATTTCAGTTGCATCAAAAATATTTTATCCTTTTGTGAAATTATTATCCTTTTCAACAGTTTTTGTATTGAAGATGATGGGAAAATATTCTGAAGATGTAGAAGAAAAAATTTCAGAAGAAGAATTAAAAAGCTATATAAAAGTATCCACACAACAAGGTGTGATAAATTCTGCTGGCGAAGAGATGATTGTAAATATTATGGACTTCGACGATAAGCTAGCTTATGAAATAATGACACCTAGGACGTCTATTTACATGGTAGATTACGATGAATTTACTACAGAAACAGTTACAGAAATTTTAAAAAACGGTTATTCGAGAATGCCAGTATATAGAGAGAATACGGA
>NZ_RAWL01001396.1:0-397 GCF_003668885.1 Corallococcus sp. AB049A
CCCGCCTCGGGGACGGCGTAGGCGACGAGTCGCTTGTCACCGGGCACGTCCTCGCGAGCCAGCACGACGGCCTGATGCACGGCAGGGTGCTTCAGCAGGCAGGACTCGATTTCACCCAGCTCGATGCGGAAGCCGCGCACCTTCACCTGGAAGTCCGCACGGCCCAGGTAGTCGAGCATCCCGTCCGCACGCCAGCGCACCACGTCGCCCGTGCGGTAGAGGCGGGCTCCGGGCGTGGAGGAGAAGGCATCCGGGATGAAGCGGTCTGCGGTCAGCTCCGGCCGGTTGAGGTAGCCGCGAGCGACGCCTTCGCCGCCGATGAAGAGCTCACCGGCGACGCCCACGGGCACCGGGCGCAGCGTGCGGTCCAGCACGTAGACGCGCACGTTGGGCAGGG
>NZ_RAWL01000141.1:0-19368 GCF_003668885.1 Corallococcus sp. AB049A
GTGCGCGCCCGCGGTGCGGATGCCCCCGAGCGAGGCGCGGAGTTCCCGGCGGCCGCGCGGGTGCCTTCGTTCCCGGTCCAGGCGGAGCGCGGGGGCTCCGCGCACGGCGTCCAGGCTCTGGAGAGCGCACCCGCGCCCGTGGTGCAGGTGACCATCGGCCGCATCGAGGTGCGGGCCGTCACACCGCCCGCCCCCGCGAGACCGGCTCCGGCGCGCACCTCGCCTTCGTTGTCGCTCGACGAATACCTGCGGCGCCGCAACGGAGGGGGGCGATGAGCAACGCGCTGTCCATCGCGGCGGTCACCGCCACGCTGCGCACCCTGCTGTTCAACCACATCCAGGGCGAGACGCCGGACATCGACGTCACGACGCTGCCGCCGGACAAGGCGCGCGACAGCGAGGCGACGAACCATCAGCTCAACCTCTTCCTCTTCCAGGTGAGCCACAACGCGGCCCTGCGCAACATGGAGCTGCCCACGCCGGGGCGGACGAACGAGGGGGGCTTCCCACCGCTCGCGCTGCGGCTGGGCTACATGCTCACCGCGTACGCCCCGGCCGACGACGACATCGCCAGCCACTCGCTGCTCGGCAGGGCGATGCTCGTGCTCCACGACCACGCGGTGCTGGGCCCGGAGGAGATCCGCACCGCCCTGACTGGCAACGACCTGTACAAGCAGGTGGAGCGCGTGCGCCTCACGCCGGAGACGCTGTCCCTGGAGGACGTCTCCAAGCTGTGGACGGCCTTCCAGACGCAGTACCGCATCTCCGTCGTCTACCAGGTGTCCGCCGTCCTCATCGAGAGCACGAGGGCCCAGCGCGCGCCGCTGCCCGTGCTGACCAGCCGCATCTCCGCGCGGGCGGGCCTCCCCGCGCCCTTCCCGGTGCTGGAGGGCGTCCTCCCGGCGGACCCGTACACGGGAGCGCGGCTGGGGGAGACGGTGGTCCTCCAGGGGACGAACCTCGCCGGGGACCTGGTGCGCGTGCGCTTCAACCACCCGCAGTGGACGGCGCCCGTGGAGGTCGCGGCCTCGGACCTCACCGCCGCGCGGCTCTCCGTGGTCCTCCCCAACGACGCGGTGGCCTGGCCCGCGGGCATGTATTCCGTGGCCGCCGTCATCCAGCGTGGGAGCGATCCGGTCCGCACCACCAATGCGCTGCCGCTGGCGCTGGCCCCGCGCATCACCAGCGCCGCCGTGTCGCCCCGGGCCCCGGACGGCTCGGTGACGCTCACCGTCCACTTCGAGCCTCAAGCGCGGGTGGAGCAGCGCGTGTCCCTGCTGCTCGGCGAGCGCGAGGTGCCCGCTCCCGCGCGCGTGGGCCCGGTGGGGACGCTGGCCTTCAGCGTGCCGGATGCGCCCACGGGTGAGCACTACGTGCGGGTGCGCGTGGATGGCGTGGACTCGCTGCGCGTGGACCGCAGCGTGTCGCCGCCGGTGTTCGACCCCTCGCAGCGGGTGGTCCTGCCATGAGCGCGCCCTTGCCGGAGGCGCGGTGGCCGCAGGCCAACCAGCGCCACCTCACCGCGGCGCTGGGCGTGGTGCGGGCGCACCTGTCGCGGCACGCGCGGGCCTCCGGAGCGGCCGTGCCCGAGGGCGCGGACGACGTGGACGCGGCCCGCGCGGCGCTCGCCGGGGCGCAGGCCTCGATGCCCGCGCCTCCCGCGCTGGACGTGCTGGTGGCGGCCTTCGGGCTGTCCTCCTTCGAGCGCGACGTGCTGCTGTGCTGCGCGGGCGTGGAGCTGGACTCGGGCTTCGGCGCGGTGTGCGCCAGCGCGCAGGGCGATCCGCGCCGCGCCTTCGCCACCTTCGGCCTGGCGCTCGTGGCGCTGCCGGACGCCCACTGGAGCGCGCTCACCCCGGTGGCTCCGCTGCGCCGCTGGGAGCTCGTCACCGTGATGCCCGGGGAGGGGCTGACCCACGGCGCGCTGCGCGTCGACGAGCGCGTGCTGCACTACCTGGCCGGGCTGTCGTACCTGGACCGGCGGTTGCGCGACCTCGTGTCCCCGGTGCCCCCGGCCGCCGCGCTGCCTGCCTCGCACGAGGCGCTGGTGGGCCGCATCCAGCGCGCGTGGGAGCAGGGCCCGGGCCTGGACGGCGGCCTGGTGGTGCAGCTGTGCGGCCCGGAGGCGGAGGGCGCGCAGGCCGTCGCCTCCGCCGCGTGCGCCGCGCTGGGGCTCACCCTGCATACCCTCCGGGCGTCGCACCTGCCCGCGCCGCTGGAGGAGCGCGCGGCGCTCGGCCGGCTGTGGGAGCGCGAGGCCCTGCTGGCCGGCAGCGGCCTGCTGCTGGAGTGTGATGACGCGGCGGGCGCCGAGGGGCTGCGCGCCGCGGCCTCCTTCGCCGAGCGTGCCGAGGGGCTCGTCCTCCTCTCCACCCGCGAGCCCCTGCGGCTGCGCGGCCGGCCGGTGCTGCACCTGGACGTGCGGCGGCCCACCCGCGAGGAGCAGCGCGTGCTGTGGCACCAGGCGCTCGGGCCCGCCTCGGAGCGGGTGAACGGGGCGCTGGAGCGCGTCGTGTCCCAGTTCGACCTGTCCATGCGCTCCATCCGCGCCGCGGGCGCCGAGGTGCGCCAGGTGGCCGGCGACGCGGACGGCGCTCCGGCGGGGGAGGCGCTGTGGTCCGCGTGCCGGCTCCAGGCGCGCCCCGGGCTGGAGGACCTGGCCCAGCGCATCGAGCCCTCCGCCGGCTGGGACGACCTGGTGCTGCCCGAGCTCCAGAAGACGCTGCTGCGGCAGGTGGCCGCGTGCGTGCGGCAGCGCGTGCGCGTGTACGAGACGTGGGGCTTCGCGGCGCAGGGCTCCCGCGGCCTGGGCATCAGCGCGCTGTTCTCCGGCGCCAGCGGCACGGGCAAGACGATGGCGGCCGAGGTGCTGGCGCGCGAGCTGGGGCTGGACCTGTTCCGCATCGACCTGTCGCAGGTGGTCAGCAAGTACATTGGCGAGACGGAGAAGAACCTGCGCCGCGTGTTCGAGGCCGCGCAGGAGGGCGGCGCCATCCTGCTGTTCGACGAGGCGGACGCCCTCTTCGGCAAGCGCACCGAGGTGAAGGACAGCCACGACCGCTACGCCAACATCGAGGTCAGCTACCTCTTGCAGCAGATGGAGGCGTACAGCGGCCTGGCCATCCTCACCACGAACATGAAGGACGCGCTGGACACCGCGTTCCTCCGCCGCCTGCGCTTCGTGGTGCAGTTCCCGTTCCCGGACTCCGCCCAGCGCGCGGAGATCTGGCGCCGCATGTTCCCGCCGTCCGCGCCCACCGAGTCGCTGGAGGTGGCGCGGCTGGCGCGGCTGAGCGTCACGGGCGGCAACATCCGCACCATCGCCCTCAACGCCGCCTTCCTGGCCGCGGACGCCGGAGAGCCCGTGCGCATGGCGCACCTGCAGCGCGCGGTGCGCGCCGAGTTCAGCAAGTTGGACAAGCCCTTGGCGGAAGCCGAGATCGCGGGGTGGGTATGAGGCCGCAACGCATCGCGCTGCACATCGACGAGCTGGTGCTGCACGGCGTGCCGTCCGCGCACCGCCACCGGGTGGGCGAGGCCGTGCGCGAGGAGCTGTCCCGGCTGCTGGCCGAGCAGGGCCTGCCGTCCGGCGTGGACGCCGCCGCCCTGGCGTCGCGGCTGGACGTGGGCGCCATCTCCGTGACGCCCGGGGCCTCGCCGGAGGCGACGGGCGCGAGCGTGGCCCGGGCCGTGTACTCGGGCCTGGCGGGAGGAGGCCAGGGACGATGAGCACCTTCCCCCGCACCCCGCGCACGCAGCGCGGCGCCATCATTGGCTTGGACCCGATGAACCCCGTCTCCAGCGTCGTCGTGTTCCAGTACAACCCGGACACGATGACGCGGACGCTGCAGCCCCAGATGGCGGGCGACAGCGGCGACCGCACGGAGGCGCAGCGCCTCAAGGGCCCGCCCATCGAAACCATCAAGCTGGACGTGGAGATCGACGCCACGGACCAGCTCGAGTCGGCCAACGCCGTCGCCACCAGCCTGGGCATCTACCCGCAGCTGTCGGCGCTGGAGATGCTCGTCTATCCGAAGACGGCGCAGGTGCTCCTCAACTCCACGCTGATGAAGACGGGCGTGCTCGAGGTGCTTCCCAACGTGGCCACCCTGACGCTGTTCGTCTGGGGGCCCAAGCGCGTGGTGCCGGTGAAGCTCACGGAGTTCTCCATCACCGAGGAGGCCTACGATCCGTCGCTCAACCCCATCCGGGCCCGGGTGTCCCTGGCGCTGCGGGTGCTCACGTACAACGACCTGCCCGTGACGCATCCGGGCTTCGCCCTCTTCTTCTCCCACCAGGTCATCAAGGAGGCCATGGCCGTCGTTGGCAGCGTCAGTGGCGCTGCCGGCGCGCTGCCGAGGTGACCCGCCCATGTTCGAACCCACCAGCCGCTACGCCTCGCTGGAGACCGTGACGCTCACCCTGCCGGATGGGCGGGTGGTCGCGTACAAGCGCCGCCGCTTCCTGCCGTCCGGACAGGAGATGCGGCTGCTGGCCGAGGTCACCGTCACGGAAGGGGACCGCCTGGACCTGCTGACGGCCCGCACGCTGGGAGACCCGGAGCAGTTCTGGCGCGTGTGTGACGCCAACGACGTGCTCAACCCGTTCGACGTCATGGAGGAGCCGGGGGCGGTGGTCCGCATCGCCATGCCGGAGTTCTGAGCGACCATGGGACTGCTGGGCGTCAACCTCCTGCTGATGGTGGGTCCGGCGGTGCCGGTGCCCGCGCCGCAGCCGCTCGTCGAGGCGCTGCAGGGCGTGGAGGTCACCCACAACGACGAGGGCCGCTCCGGCTTCCAGCTCACCTTCAGCGTGGGCCGCGCGGGACCGCTGAGCCTGGTGGACTTCGGGCTTTTGTCCAACCCGCTGCTGCAGCCCTTCAACCGCGTGGTGCTGGTGGTGACGTTCAACGTGGTGCCGCAGGTGCTCTTCGACGGCGTCATCACCCACCGGCAGCTCACGCCGTCCGAGCAGCCCGGAGCCTCCACGCTCACCGTCACCGGCGAGGACGTGAGCACGATGATGGACCTGGAGCAGAAGGTCCACGAGCACCCCGCGCAGGTGGAGCCCATCATCGCCGCGCGGCTCATCCTCGGGTACTCGAAGTACCAGCTGCTGCCCACGGTGCTGCCGCCGCCCACGCTGGACGTGCCGCTGCCGGTGGTGCGCTCGCCGGTGTTCCGGGGCACGGACTACGCGTACCTCCAGGAGATGGCCCGCCGCTTCGGCTACGTCTTCTACGTGGAGCCGGGCCCGGCGCCGCTGATGAACAAGGCGTACTGGGGCCCGCCCATCCGCACCGGCGTCCCGCAGCCGGCGCTGTCGGTGAACATGGGCGCGCAGACCAACGTGGACTCCATCAGCTTCCAGTACAACGCGCTGGAGGCCACCACCGTGTCCGGCAAGGCGATGGTGTTCGGCAGGGCCATCCCGGTGGAGACGTTCATCAGCACGCGCCTGCCGCCGCTGGCGGCGATGCCCGCGGTGCTGGTGCACCAGCCGAACGTGCGCAAGACGCTGCTGGAGGTGCCGGACGGCACCAGCTACGTGGCCGCCTACGCCCAGGCGCAGGCCATGACGGACGCGTCCACGGACAAGGTGCTCACCGCCTCGGGCGAACTGAATGCCCTGCGCTACGGCAACCTCCTGCGCCCCCGCGGGCTCGTGGGCGTGCGCGGGGTGGGGTGGACGCACGACGGCTTCTACTACGTGAAGAACGTCACGCACTCCATCCGCGTCGGCGAATACAAACAGCGCTTCACCCTCACGCGCGAGGGGCTCGGGGCGCTCACACCGGTGGTGCCTCCATGAGCACGTACTACGGGAAATACCGCGGCGAGGTGGTCAACAACATCGACCCGCTGATGCAGGGCCGCGTCCAGGTGAAGGTGCCCTCCGTGCTGGGCGACAGCCAGCTCTCCTGGGCCATGCCCTGCCTGCCCTATGGCGGCAGGAGCGTGGGCTTCTTCGCCGTGCCGCCCACGGGGGCCAAGGTCTGGGTGGAGTTCGAGCGCGGCGACCCGAACTACCCCATCTGGGCCGGCTGCTTCTGGGGCGAGGGCGAGGCTCCCGCCCAGCCCGCCGTGCCCCAGATGAAGGTGTGGAAGACGGATGGCATCACCCTCACGCTGAGCGACATGCCCGGCGCGGGCGGGCTCACGATTGAAGTGAGCCCTCCGGTGGTGGCCATGCCGCTGAAGGCCGTCTTCAACTCGCAGGGCATCGAGCTGTCCCAGGGCGGCACGACGAAGGCGGTGCTGAGCGCCACCGGCATCGAGCTGTCGTTCGGCGCGGCCAACGTGAAGCTCGGCCCCACGGGCGTCAACATCAACAACGGCGCGCTCGAGGTGATGTGAGCCATGCCTGGATTCCTCCTCCACGTCGGCGCCACGGTGATGTGCCCCCACGCGGGCCAGGTGCAGGTCTCCCCCGGCAACCCGCGGGTGAAGGTGGGCGGCCAGCCGGTGGCCACCCTGGCGGACATGTACATGGTGTCCGGCTGCCCGATTCCGCCGAACCCGCCTCCCGGTCCGTGCCTCCAGGTGAAGTGGCTGGTGCCCGCGGTCCGGGTCCGCGTGGGGGGACAGCCCGTCATCCTCCAGTCCAGCTCGGGCCTGACGTTCACGGTGACGCAGGCGCCCGCGGGCCCGCCGCAGGTCGTGATGACCCAAGTCCGGGTGAAGGGGACCTGACATGCAGATCGGCTTTCCGTTCCGCATTGATGGACGTGGCCGCACGGCCGACGCGGACCTGGACACGCACGTGCGGCACCTCATTGAGCAGGTGCTGTTCACCGCGCCCGGCGAGCGGGTGAACCGGCCCACGTTCGGCACGGGCCTGTCGCAGCTCGTCTTCGCGCCCAACAGCGGGGAGCTGGCCACCGCCACCCAGTTCCTGGTGCAGGGCGCGCTTCAACAATTCCTGGGAGACCTCATCCAGGTGGAGGCCGTGGACGTGCTCAGCGTGGAAGGCACGCTGCAGGTGACGGTGCGGTACGTGGTGCGCCGCACCCAGCAGCGCCAGGTGGCGCAGTGGTCCCGGGGGACGTGACCATGGGCGAGCGCTACGTCTGCAAGAGTGAGCGGCGGCGCCAGCTCGTCGCGGCCCCGGGCTCCGGGTTCAACGGCATCGACTACCTGGAGGTGCTGGACGCCGAGGCCACCGCGCTGGGCGTGGAGCGCCAGAAGACCCTCTGGGTGCACTTCTTCAAGGAGCTGCCCGGCGCCCTCACCGCCGACAACGTCACGATTGAAGGCGGGGTGCGCCTGAAGGAGGTGGGCGTGGTGTGGGCGCACCGCCTGGACCAGATCCCGGCGGGCACGGACGGCGGAGCGTGGAGCGCGGAGCAGGCGCGGCCGGACGCGCGCGAGTGGCTGGTGGTGCGCACGGACTCCGTGGGGGACTTCTCCACGTACGCGCTCGCGCTGCGCCGCTCGCTGGCGGACACGGTGCCGCCGGACGGCTTCGACGCGCCGCTGTCCCGGGTGGAGTTCACCTTCAAGGTGGAGTGCCCCAGCGAGTTCGACTGCGCGCCCCCCCGGGTGGGGCCGCCTCCGCCGGGCGAGGACCCGCAGATCGACTACCTCACCCGCGACTTCTCCAGCTTCCGGCGGCTGTTGCTGGACCGGCTGTCGCAGGTGTCTCCGCAGTGGCAGGAGCGCAACGCGGCGGACCTGGGCGTGGCGCTGGTGGAGGTGATGGCCTACGCGGCCGACTCCTTGAGCTACTACCAGGACGCGGCGGCCACCGAGGCGTACCTGGGCACCGCGCGCAGGCGCACCTCCGTGCGGCGCCACGCGCGGCTCTTGGACTACCCCATGCACGACGGCTGCAACGCCCGGGCGTGGGTGACGGTGGAGGTGATGGAGGGCGCGGACGGCCTGGAGCTGAAGGGGCCCACGGAGAAGACGCCGGGGACGACGTTCCTCACCACCACCACGGCCGGGCCCCGGGTGCTGGATGAGGCCCAGCTCGCCGTCGCGCTGAGCGAGGGGGCCGAGGTCTTCGAGTCCCTGCACGACGTCCGCGTCTATTGGAAGCACGGCGAGCTGCGCTTCCACACGTGGGGCGAGGACAAGTGCTGCCTGCCCGAGGGCGCCACCGCCGCCACGCTGCTCAACACGGACGACGCGCTGAAGAAGCTCGCGGTGGGGCAGGTGCTCCTCCTGGAAGAGGTGCGCAGCGCCACCACGGGCCGGGTGGAGGACGCGGACCCGTCCCGCCGCCACGCCGTGCGGCTCACGAAGGTGACCTTCACCGAGGACCCGCTCCTGAAGCAGCAGGTGGTGGAGATCGAGTGGGGCTCGGAGGACGCGCTGCCCTTCGAGCTGTGCCTGTGGGAGGTGGAGGTGCCGGCCCCCACGCTCACGGGCGAGGGCGGCGGAGGACCCGCGCCGGGCAAGAAGGCGCCGGTGAGCGTGGCGCGCGGCAACGTGGTGCTGGTGGACCACGGGCGCACCGTGCACGGCGAGAAGCTGCTGGCCGTGCCCGCCGAGGGGCGCTACCGGCCCCGGCTGGCGCGCGGTCCGCTGACGCAGGCGGGGCGGGCGCCGGACGGGCGGCGGGCGGTGGACCCCAGGGCCTCCGCGGCGGCGGCCATGCGCTGGGACATGGAGGACGTGCTGCCGGCCGTCTGGCTGGAGGAGAAGCAGAGCCGGCGCGCGTGGACGCCGCGCCGCACGCTGCTCAACAGCGGGCGCTTCAGCCGGGAGGTGGTGGCGGAGGTGGAGGAGGACGGCCGCGCGCGGCTGCGCTTTGGCGACAACGTGCTGGGCGAGCGCCCCCCCGCCGCGGACACGCTGCTGGCCACCTACCGCATCGGCAATGGCACGGCGGGCAACGTGGGCGCGGAGTCCATCTCCCGGCTGTACCACCCGGCGGGAGGCGACTGGCGCAACGCCGTGCTGCGCGTGCGCAACCCGCTGCCCGCCACGGGCGGCGCGGAGCCGGAGTCGCTGGCGCAGGTGCGCATCAACGCGCCGCAGGCCTTCCGCGTGCAGCAGCGCGCGGTGACGGAGGCGGACTACGCGGAGGTGGCCCGGCGCCACCCCGAGGTCCAGCACGCGGTGGGCAGCCTCCGGTGGACGGGCAGCTGGCACACCATGTTCGTCACCGTGGACCGCAAGGGCGGGCGCCCCGTGGACGCGGCCTTCTCCGGCGCGCTGACCACCTTCCTGGAGCGCTTCCGGCTGGCGGGCTACGACCTGCGCATCGAGGCGCCCCTCTTCGTGCCGCTCGACATCGTGATGACGGTGTGCGTGCAGCCGGGCTTCCTCGCCAGCAACGTGAAGGCGGCCCTGCTGGAGGTCTTCAGCAACCGGGATTTGCCGGACGGGCGGCGCGGCTTCTTCCACCCGGACCAGTTCACCTTCGGCCAGCCCGTGTACCTCAGCCGCATCGTCGCCGCCGCCATGGCGGTGCCCGGCGTGGCGTGGGTGGACACCGAGGAGGCCGCGTCCAAGCCCAACCGCTTCCGCCGGTGGGGGCAGGTGTCTCGCGGTGAGTGGACGGAGGGGCTCATCACCATGGAGCGGCTGGAGATCGCCCGGCTCGACAACGACCCGAGCCAGCCGGAGAACGGGAAGCTCGACTTCCAGATGCAGGGGGGCCTGTGAGCACGCCAGTGACAGGCGCGGGTGACGACTGCGCGGCCTGCGCGGAGGACGGCTCCGCCGAGCCGTCGCCGCTGTACAACCGCCCGGGACAGCGCGCGCTCGCGTACCGCATCGGCACGCACGCCAGCTTCTTCCAGCGCATGCTGGCGCGGCTTCCTCGCGAGGCCCTGCCGGATGGCGACTTCGCCGGCTCGCGCCCGCTGGCCGCGCTCACCACGCGCAGCCCCGAGGATCCGGCCGTCGCGCTGCTGGACGCGTGGGCCACCGCGGCGGACGTGCTGACCTTCTACCAGGAGCGCATCGCCAACGAGGGCTTCCTGCGCACCGCCACGGAGCGCCGCTCCGTGCTCGAGCTGGCGCGGGAGGTGGGCTACGAGCTGAAGCCGGGCGTGGCCGCCAGCACGTACCTGGCCTTCACGGTGGAGACGGCGCCCGGCTCGCCCGCGTCCGTCCAGGTGGCGAAGGGCGTGCAGGTGCTCAGCATCCCCGGGCAGGACGAGCGCCCGCAGACCTTCGAGACGGTGGAGGCGCTGGAGGCTCGCGCCGCGTGGAACGAGCTGCGCCCGCGCCAGACGACGCCGCAGGACTTCTCCACCACCACGAAGACGCTCTACCTCCAGGGGCTCCAGACGGGCCTCCAGGTGGGCGACGCGCTGCTGCTGGTGGGCCCCGAGCGGGAGCAGTCCCCCGGCAGCGAGCGGTGGGATCTGCGCATCGTCCTGGGGACCACGCTGGTGACGGACCCCGAGGACCCGGCGCGCAGCCACACCGTGGTGACCTGGGAGCATGCGCTGGGCAGCCAGTCGCCCGCGGTGCAGCCTTCGTCGAACCCCCGCGCCTACGTGCTGCGGCTGCGCGCGAACCTCTTCGGCTACAACGCCGCTGACTTCAAGCTGCTGCCGGAGCAGATCCGGGCGCTCTTCAAGAAGAAGCGGGAGGATCCGATCCCCACGGGGGAGTGGCCGGACTTCCACATCCAGACCACCGCCGAGCGCCAGTTCGACCTGGACCGTGAGTACCCGTCGCTCGTCGCCGGCAGCTGGGTGGTGCTGCGGAAGGCCAGCTACGTGGAGCTGTACCGCATCCAGGAGTCCAAGCCCGTCGCGCGCGTGGACTTCGGCCTCACCGGGCGGGTGACGCGGCTCCAGGTGGATGCGCTGGAGCACCTGTCCTGGTTCCCGCTGCGCGGCACCACGGTGCTGGCCCAGAGCGAGGAGCTGCCGCTGGCGGAGAAGCCGCTCACCGCGCCGGTGGGCGGGAGCACCGTGTTGCTGGACCGGGAGGTGAAGGGGCTCACGGCGGGGCATGTCCTGCTGGTGGAGGGACAGGGCACCGCGGACCCGGGCGGCGCGCCGGTGCGCGAGAGGGCCGTCGTCGCGAGCACGGCGAAGAGCGGCTCCAGCACGCTGCTGGTGCTGCAGCAGCCGCTGGCCCACGAGTACGTGCGCGCCACGGTGCGCATCTACGCCAACGTGGTGAAGGCCACGCACGGCGAGACGGTGACGGAGGTGCTGGGCAGCGGGGACGGCTCGCGCAAGAACCAGCGCTTCACGCTGAAGAAGCCGCCGCTCACGTATGTGGCCGCGGCCACCGCCACGGGCGGAGAGAGCACGCTGGAGGTGCGCGTCAACGGCGTGCGCTGGGACGAGGTGCCCACGCTGTTCGGCCAGGGCCCGCGCAGCCAGGTGTACATGGTGCGGCACGAGGACGACGGCACCGTGGCCCTGACCTTCGGCGACGGCGTAGCCGGCGCGCGCCTGCCCCCGGGCCAGGAGAACGTGGTGGCGGTGTACCGCTCCGGCATCGGTCCGGAGGGGGAGGTGGACCCGGGCCAGCTCGCGCTCCTGCGGGTGCGGCCGCTGGGCATCCGCGCCGTCACCAATCCCCAGGACGCCACCGGCGCCGCGGCCCCCGAGTCCCGGGACGATGCGCGAGCACACGCCCCCGCGTCGGTGCTGACGCTGGAGCGGGTGGTGTCGCTCCAGGACTACGAGGACTTCGCCTCCACGTTCGCCGGCATCGGCAAGGCGCAGGCCGCGGACCTGACCAATGGGGAGCGCATCCTCGTGCACCTCACCGTCGCCTCGCAGAAGGGCGGCTCGGTGGACGCGGGCACCCCGCTGCATGAGTCCCTGGTGGGCGCGCTCACGAAGCTGCACGACCCGGTGCGGGAGTTCGCCGTGGCCTCGAACCAGTCCTTCGAGCGCATCCCCTTCAACCTGAAGGCGAAGCTGCGGGTGGACCCGCGCTACCTGGCCGAGGACGTGAAGGCGAAGGTGGAGGCGGCGCTGCGGACGGCCTTCTCCTTCGAGAGGCGGAGCTTTGGCCAGGCGGTGAGCGCCGCGGAGGTCATCCAGGTGATGCAGGACGTGCAGGGCGTGGTGATGGTGGACCTGGACGCCCTGTACCCCACGGGCAGGCCGCAGGCGCTGGCGCCGCTGCTGAGGGCGCTCCGGGCCCGGTGGCCCCAGGCGCCGGCCGCGCCGGGCACGCCCGTCCAGCCGCTGCCCGCCCAGCTCCTGCTTCTGGATGAGGCACCCGCGGGCGTGGTGCTGGAGGTGATTCCATGAGCGCGGCTCCGCGGGACCGGCTCTACCGGCTGCTGCCGGCCGTCTACCGCAGCCGGGACGCGCTACAGGGCGAGCCGCTGCGCGCGCTGCTCGCCATCATCGAGCGCGAGATGCAGGCCGTCGAGGAGGACGTCGGCCAGCTGCACGACAACTGGTTCATCGAGACGTGCCAGGAGTGGGTGGTGCCGTACATCGGCGACCTGCTCGGGGTGCGGGACCTCATCCCGGTGGCCCCGTCGCTGTTCAGCCAGCGCGCCTACGTGGCCAACACGCTGGCGTACCGGCGGCGCAAGGGGACCGCGGCGATGCTGGAGCAGCTCGCGCGCGACGTGACGGGCTGGCCGGCGCACGTGGTGGAGTTCTTCCAGCACGTGGGCACCACGCAGCACGTCAACCATGTCCGTCCGCACGCGCTGCGCACCCCGGACCTGCGCGACGCCAACGCGCTGGAATGGGTGAGCACGCCCTTCGAGGACGCCCTGCGCACCGTGGACGTGCGCCACATCGACAACGGGCGGGGCAAGCACAACCTGGCGAACGTGGGGGTCTTCCTGTGGCGGCTGGAGGCGTACCCGGTGGAGGGGGCGCCCGCCGCCGCGGTGGTGCCCGGCTCCGAGCCCGGCGTGGACGGGCCGGGCTTCTTCCGCTTCAGCGTGCTGGGCAACGACACGCCGCTGTTCAACCCGCAGCAGTCGGAGACGGCCATCACGACGCTGTCGGGGGAGATCCACGTGCCCGGCCGGCTGCGCCGCCGTCCGCTGTTCGACGAGCTGGAGGCCCGCCGGGTGGCGCTGGCGCGGGGCGAGTCGCCCGAGGAGCTGTACTTCGGCGCGGCGCCACCCTTCACCCTGTTCCTGTCCAACGGCTCCGCGGCGCTCGAACCGGAGAAGCTGTTGCTGTGCGACCTGTCCACCTGGCACCGGCCGCCGGATCACCTCACGTACAAGGACGCGGATGGCAACGACGTGGAGATGCCCATCCTCGCCGGGGTGGACCCCGTCACCGGCCGCATCGCGTTCGCGGCCGGCAAGGCGCCGGACTTCCTCCACGCGACCTGGTCGTATGGCTTCAGCAGCGAGGTGGGGGGCGGCTTCTATGACCGGCAGGACACGCTGCCCCCCGCCGAACAGCGCGCCGTGTACCGCGTCTCGAACACGGCCCCGCACTCGCACGCGACCGTGGGCGACGCGCTCATCGCCTGGTGGCAGGACCTGAACGCGGGGGCGGCCCGGGCGCGGGACGCGCTCATCGAGATCGAGAACAGCGGCCTCCACGGCTTCGATCAGCTCCACGTGCCGGCCGGCGTGAAGCTGGAGCTGCGGGCCGCCAACCTCCAGCGCCCGGTGCTGGACGTGCCCGGCGCCCCGTGCGTGGTGCGGCTGGACGCGGGCGCGCAGGCGGTGCTCAACGGCGTCATCGTGCGGGGCGGCAGCCTGGACGTGCGCGCGGGGGACGATGCCTCCCTGGCGCTCCGGCACTGCACGCTCGTGCCCGGGCTCGCGCTGAGGCCGGATGGCTCGCCAGCGGACCCGGCGGCACCCAGCCTCACCCTCCGGGGCGCGGGCGTGGGCTCGTGCGCGGTGTCGCTGGTCCGGTGCATCACGGGCCCGCTCATCGCGGGACAGGCGACGCGGCTCCACGTGGAGGACTCCATCGTGGACGGCCTGGGGGGCCCGGCGCTCGGGGCGCTGCCGGAGGAGGCGGAGGCGCTCGGCGAGGAGCCGCCGCCCCCGGCTTCCGTGGACAGCGGAGCCGCGGGCCGGCTGACGGTGGTGGCGAGCACGGTGCTGGGAGACGTGGAGGCCACGGTGCTGGAGCTGGCCAGCGACACGCTCTTCACCGGGCGGATCGACGTGGTGCAGCGGCAGAAGGGGTGCATGCGCTTCAGCCACGTTCCGGCGGCCTCGCATGTGCCCACGCGCTTCCGCTGCCAGCCCGCCTACGCGGAGGACGCTCCGGCGGACGTGAAGGAGGAGGTGGAGCGGCGCGTGTGGCCCGTCTTCACCTCCCTGCGGTACGGCGACCCCGGCTACTGCCAGCTGCTGGTGGACGCGGATGAGGGCATCCGCCGGGGCGCCAGTGATGAAGGCGAGATGGGCGTTTTCCACCACCTGCAACAACCCCAGCGCGAGGCCAACCTGCGCGCCAGCTTGAAGGACTACCTGCGCTTCGGACTCGAGGCGGGGATCTTCTTCGTCACCTGAGGAGACGCCATGAAGGGCGATTTCAGCCGGAACACCTTCCGGCCCGCGAAGCACTACTCCGGCGTTCGCATGCAGCAGGGCCGGGTGCAGCTCGACGCGGACTGGAATGAGCAGATCGACATCCAGTCGCACCTGGATGAGACGACGGAGGCGGACGTCATTGGCCGTGCGGGAGGGCCCCTGGAGGCGGGCACGCCCGTGAACGAGACGGGCTTCGCCCTCTACCTGCAGGGGGGCCTGCCCTGGGTGCGCCATGGGCGCTACTACGTGGACGGCATCCTCTGCGAGAACGAGGCCGACACGCCGGTGCTCGCCCAGGAGGACCTGCCGGGCCTCACCCTGCCTGGCGAGAACGGCACGTACCTGTTCTACCTGGACGTGTGGCGGCGCCACCTGACGGCGCTGGAGGAGCCTTCGCTGCGCGAGGTGGCGCTCGGCGGTCCGGACACGGCCACGCGCACGCGCACCGTGTGGCAGGTGAAGTGGCTGCGGGTCACCGGCGCGGACCTGACGAAGGCGTGCGAGGCGTTCGGCACGCCCGCGTGGACCCCGGCGCCGCTGACGAGCACCGGGCAGCTGGCCGCGCGCGCCCAGCCGGAGGAGGGCAGCGCGGACCCGTGCGTGGTGCCGGCCGGCGCGGGCTACCGGCGGCTGGAGAACCAGCTCTACCGGGTGGAGGTCCACGACGCGGGCTCCGCGGATGGCGCGGCCACCTTCAAGTGGTCGCGGGACAACGGCGTGCTGGCCAGCCGCGTGAAGTCCGTGGACACGGCGCTGCGCCTCATCACCGTGGACGCGCCGGGCAAGGACGCCTACCGGCGCTTCATGCCCAACCAGTGGATCGAGCTCACCGACGAGGGGCGCGTCCTGCGCGGAGAGCCCGGCGTGCTGCTCCAGATCGACAGCGTGACGGGCCCGCGGCTGACGGTGAAGACGTGGCCCGTGGGGACGCCGTCCACGGGCGCGCTCACGGTGCGCGCCTGGGACACCGTGTCCTCCAATGGCGTCCTGAAGGTGGCCACCGACGCCACTCCCGCGACGCCCGCCACGAAGGACTGGATCACCCTGGAGAGCGGCATCCAGGTGCTGTTCAAGCCGGGGACCTACCGCACCGGGGACTACTGGCTCATCCCCGCGCGCACCGTGCTGGGGGACGTGGAGTGGCCGCGTGACGGCGCGAACAACCCGAGGTTCGAGGCCCGTCACGGCACCGAGCACCACTACTGCGCGCTGGCCATGCTCGAGCGCACGGGAGGCGCGGAGCCCGTCTGGTCCGTGATGCACGACTGCCGCCGCCTGTTCCCGCCGCTCACCCAGCTCAAGGCGCTGCTCTACGCGGGCGGAGACGGGCAGGAGGCGATGCCGGGCCAGTGGCTGGCGCGGCCGCTGCGCGCGGGCGTGTTCAACGGGCAGGTGCCGGTGGCGGGCGCGAGCGTGCGCTTCACCGTGCTGACGGGGGAGGGCAACGGCGTGCTCGCCACCGAGCCGGGGGCTGGCGCGACGGCGGCGGCGCTCACCGTCACCACCGGCGCGAACGGCATCGCCGAGGTGTACTGGCGGCCGGATGACACGGGGTGGACCACCGACAGCATCCGCTACAGCCAGCGGGTGGAGGCGCGGCTGCTGGATCAGGACGGCAGCGAGATGCATGGCCCCATCCGCTACGGCGCCAGCCTGAGCGTGGCCAGCCACGTGGCCTACCACCACGGCTGCGCCAACCTGAGCGAGGCGAAGACCGTCCAGGAGGCGCTGGACACGCTGTGCAACCAGCTGGAGCTGTCCTACGAGGGCGGCGACGGGCAGGAGGTGCTGCCGGGACGGGCGCTGGATCAGCCGCTGCGCGTGGGCGTGGCGCGCCACCAGCTGCCGGTGGGCGGCCAGACGGTGCGCTTCACGACGACGACGGGGCAGCTGTCGCTGGATGGCGTCACGTACAGCGCGCAGGAGGTGGTCGCCACCACGGGGGCGACGGGCGACCTGCTCGGCATCGCGCAGGTGTACTGGCGGCCGGACGGCAACGTGGAGGCTCCGGCCACGCAGCAGGTGCGGGCGCGGCTGGAGCTGGAGGGCCAGCCCGTGCACCTGCCGCTGGTGTTCACCGCGAGGCTGAGCCTGGCGCGCCTCGTGGGCTACTCGCCCGGCTGCGACAACCTGGGCGGCGCGCAGACGGTGCAGGAGGCGCTGGACACGCTGTGCAACCAGTTGGAGCTGTCCTACGTCGGCGGGGACGCGCAGGAGGCGATGCCCGGGGAGCCGCTGCCGCTGCCGCTGCGCGTGGGCGTGGCGCGGCACCAGCGGCCGGTGGGCGGGGCCACGGTGCGCTTCACGGCGGAGTCCGGCGAGCTGTCGCTCAACAACGACACGGGCTGGGACAAGGAGGTGGTCGCCACCACGAAGCTGGACGGCACGCTGTTGGGCGTGGCCCAGGTGTACTGGCGGCCGGATGGCAACATCGAGGCCCCCGACACCCAGGAGGTCGTGGCCCGGCTGGAGGTGGGCACGAAGGTGGTGCACCTGCCCGTGCGCTTCACCGCGCACCTGAGCCGCGCCAGGGCCGTGGCCTACCAGCCAGGGGCGTGCTCCACGCTGGCGGGCGCCTCCACCGTGCAGGAGGCGCTGGACACGCTGTGCAGCGTGCGCTCGTTCCGCTACGTGGGGGGGGACGGGCAGCAGGCGCCCCGCGGACAGCTGCTGCCATCACCGCTGGAGGTGGCGGTGGTCTCCGGCGAGACGCCGGTGTCCTGGGCGCTCGTGCGCTTCCGCATCACCACGGGCAACGCCGGTGATGCGCTGCTGCGCCGGGGGGATGACCCCAAGCAGGCGGGCATGGTGCTCGACGTCCCCACGGATGCCGCGGGCGTGGCCCGCGTGAGCTGGAAGCTGGATGCCCAGAACCCCACGCAGCGCGTGGAGGCCGTGCTGCTGGACAGCGCGGGCCAGCCCTCCGCGGTGCCGCCCCTGCACTTCACGGCCAGCATCGCCGAGAGCGCGGGCGATGATGGCTCGCTGCGGATCACGGAGATCGCGTGGGCCAACCCACAGATCGCCCAACTGGTGAACAACGGCGCGTACACGTTCTGGCGCGAGATGTTCAGCCCGGGCATTCGTCTCACCTGCAGTGATCGACTGCAGGTGCATGACTCGCTGCCCCCATTCGTCGTCTCGATGCAGGTGGACGTGCCCTATCCCTTCACCACGACGGACCTGACCTACTGGAGAGACACCTGGAGCAGATTCGGCATGGGGAACATGCCCGGTTTCATCGGCTACCAGACCTTCACCCTCATCGGGACCGCGAGGACCGATGGCAACATCCTCCTCTGGATGCCTGCTCCTGTGACCACGAACTGGCTCAACGCGCTGACGGGCATTGCGTATACCAACGGCGTGCGGGTGCGGCTGGTCGTCAAGGGGGGCTTCATCCGCTCCGCGGATGGGACCCGGCTCCTGGATGGCGAGGTCATCTCCCAGTCCAGCACCAATCCGTTCGGTATCGGGCTGCCCAACGCGGGCGATGGGCGGCGGGGCGGTGACTTCGAGCTGTTCTTCACCCTGTTCCCCAGCATCATCGGCGTCGGACCCATCACGGGCGGCACGGGCGGTGTGGTGACGCTCCCCCACACGACGTTGCCGGGGACGCCGCCGCTCGCCGGTCCGGCCCCGGGACGGCTGGCGGCCGGGCCCACGGCCTCGAAGCCGCGCACGTTCACCGGGCTGAAGCAGGCCTGGGGCATGGCGCGCGACCTGAAGCGGGCGGAGCTGCTGGTGGCGGACACGGCCGCCAACGCGCTGGTGCGCTTCGACCTGAAGGCGGAGGAGGGCGCGAAGCCGCTGGTCACCGCCGGCGAGGGGCTGGAGGCGCCCAGCGCGCTCGTGCTGGACGCGGAGCGCGACGAGGTGTTCGTCGCCAACAGCGGCGGCGATTCCGTCTCCGTCTTCCGGCGCGACGCGAAGGGCCACCTCGTGCCGGCGCGGACGCTGTCGGGCCGCAAGACGGGCCTGTCCGGGCCGGTGGGGCTGGCGCTGGACCCTCGCCACCAGGCGCTCTTCGTGGCCGGCTCGGGGCGCACGCTGCTGGGGCCCACGACGGGGGCGCGGGCCGTGAAGGCGGCCTTCCTCTGCGTGTTCGACGTGGACGCCAGCGGCGACGTGGCGCCCCGGCGGCGGTGGACGGGCGAGCAGCTCGAGCTCAGCAGGGCGGCGGGCTTGACGGTGGACGTGGAGCGGCGGGAGCTCTTCGTCGCCGACGCGGGCGCGGATGCCGTCGCCGTGTTCTCGCTGGATGCGCTGCTCTCGGACGAGGCCGGGGTGAAGCCGCTGCGCGTGCTCAAGGGCAAGCGCACGGCGCTGGGCCAGCCGGTGGCCCTGTCGCTGGATGCGCAGGGACAGGAGCTGTGGGTGGCCAACGCGCGCTCGGGTGAGGTGACGGTGTACGCGCGCGACGCCCAGGGAGACGTGGCACCGGTGCGCACGGTGGAGGTGCCGGGCGAACCGGGCAAGGGACTGCGAGGCGTGCTGGCGTAGCGCGGGAGGCGCAGGCGTGGCGGCTCGGGCCAGGACGAAGGCAACGGTGAAGCCCACGGCCCCCGCCACGAGGGCCCGGGCCCCGGTGCGCCCGAAGCCGGCCTCGGCCGCTCTGGTCCCCCAGGTGCAGCCGGCGCTGGAGTCGCCGGGGCAGGCCCTGGAGCCGGGCACGCGCGCGGACATGGAGGCGCGCTTCGGGCACGACTTCAGCCAGGTGCGCGTGCACACGGACGGGCGGGCTGCCTCGGCGGCGAAGGACCTCCAGTCGCTGGCCTTCACGCACGGGCAGGACATCGTGTTCGCGGCGGGGCAGTACTCGCCGCGCACGCCCGCCGGGATGCGGCTGCTCGCGCACGAGCTGGCGCACACGGTCCAGCAGCGCGGCGCGCCGCGGACGGCCCAGGGCTTCACCGAGGTGAGCCGGCCCGGGGCGCCGCTGGAGCGCGAGGCCGAGTC
>NZ_RAWL01001397.1:0-396 GCF_003668885.1 Corallococcus sp. AB049A
GTTCACCGGCAGCGATTGGCACAACGGGCGTTACTTCCGTGATCGCGACTACACTGGCGCCGCATGGGACAGCCTGGCGCGCGAGGTCGCCACGCACGGCCTGCGCAACGGCTGGCTGCTGGCGGTGGCGCCGAACATGAGCACCGCGCAGATTGCAGGTTCCACCGCATCGATCGACCCGATCTACAGCGCGTTCTACTACGAGGAAAAAAAGGACTTCCGGCGGCCGGTGGCAGCGCCGGGGTTGTCGCTGGAAACCTGGCCGTACTACGAGAAGGGGGCGTACAAGGTCGACCAGTTCGCCAGCGTGCGCCAGAACGCGCGTCGCCAGCGCCATGTTGATCAGTCGATCAGCTTCAACCTGTACGTGCCCAGCACGATCCGCGCCAGCACCCT
>NZ_RAWL01001398.1:0-396 GCF_003668885.1 Corallococcus sp. AB049A
CCCTGTCAGGGTTTACCGCATTGAAGCAGACTCATCAGGCAGACTGGAGCCATATCCAGACAGCCCTCCGTACGCAGCAGCAGAGCTTCAGGCGAATTCCAGCTTGACGTAGCCTTGCACGCTGCGGAACGCGGCATCAGCTGCGTCGACCACCTGCTGTTCCTGTTCGGCGTTCAGCGTCACCGCGTCCAGCACGGCGGTGAACTTGCGCCATTGGCCTGCCGCTCCATCGGGGTGCGCGGCCAAGTGGCGGGCGCCGAAGCCACGATCGAGACCGAGCGTGGCGGCCATCTTGTAAAGAACGGCTCCGCCCAGTTTGGAACCTTCGGCCACGTACAACCAGCCCAGGAGGGCCGGCAGCGCCAGATCGCACGGCAATGGCACCCTGTCTACCTC
>NZ_RAWL01001399.1:0-396 GCF_003668885.1 Corallococcus sp. AB049A
GCACAGCGGATAACCATCTGGTTACCCTGGCGGAAGTCATGGCGATGTACCTGCTGGTCTGGTCACCCACGCCCTGGACCCTGATCGAACCCGGCAGGCCGCAACTGGAAGACGGGGAAGTCGAGCGCTACGCCACGGAACAGCAGCTGGTCGAGGCGTTTGCCGCCGGCCTGAGCGGCGTGGCACGGGCGATGGCGCATCTGCCGTGCATGATGATTTTCGACGACCACGACATCACCGATGACTGGAACCTGTCGGCGAACTGGGAGCAAACCGCGTACGGCCATCCATTCTCCAAACGCATCATCGGCAACGCCCTGCTTGCCTACCTGCTGTGCCAGGGCTGGGGCAATAACCCGGATGCGCTCAACGGTCTGGTCAAGCAGGCTCATGCCC
>NZ_RAWL01001400.1:0-396 GCF_003668885.1 Corallococcus sp. AB049A
CATTAATGACATCACCGATTCTAACGCTTATCCGTGAGGGAATTTTGATTTCACCGATCACGTTGTAACTGAAATCGGATAGCACCCTGGCAATCTTGGCCACACCTGAGATCATGCCAATGATTTCAACTGAGATACTTTCATCCTTGCCAGTATTGCCTTTATCTACTTGGCTAACGTCCTCAGCACGCCCCTTACACTCTTTGTAAAGCGTTTTAATGATGTCAACCGGATTAATTACACTACCTGCCTTAACACGAAAACCAGCTCTGATTTTCTTTTCGATGATCTGATTAGCCTCATTCACAATTTTTGCAGCCAATCCTTCCGTCGTTCCATCCCTAACGGCATCGATCGCATTAAACGAACATTTCAGCTCTACACCCGGCATTGCGC
>NZ_RAWL01001401.1:0-395 GCF_003668885.1 Corallococcus sp. AB049A
TCCAAGGCTCGTCCTCTCCTTTACCTCCTACTCCAATACCAACGAACCCGACATGTCTAAATCAACTCGTCTTCATCGCTGCAGTGGAATCACCTGTTTGAGGTGAAGCAGTCAAAAAGGAAGAAGAAACATGCTCGAAATGTCAAAATATCAAAATATCAAAATATCAAAATATCAGGTATGAACACTAGACCATCTAGGTCGTCAGGATACCTGGACATGGACACTTCTTAGGCACAATCGAAACCCTGCATGCTCAACTCCAATGCTCGTCGCAAGTCTTCGCCATCATCATCATCATCGTCCCCCTCATCGACTGTCGTTACAACACGACCCTTGCCCTTGCTCCGGTGCTGTTCTTCCACGAGGCTTTGTTTCTTGACATACTCCAATAC
>NZ_RAWL01001402.1:0-395 GCF_003668885.1 Corallococcus sp. AB049A
GTTCAGCTCCTCCTTGATCCGCTGGGCGAGCGCCGGCGTCAGCCGACTCGCCGTCTGCCCGGGCTCGCTCCGGCGATCGTACGCCGTCGGCGGGAACGTGTCGTACACCGACAAGCTCGTCGCGAACGACAGCTTCTTCGGCGGCGCCGTCACCGCCCGGTGTGCCAGCGGCGGGGCGACCGCCGCGGACGCGAACTGCGACAGCGCGGGCGCAGAGCTGTTCGGCAGGTTGTATAGCCCCTTGTCTGGCGTCGGAGGTGCGGGGTCCGTAGTGGCGCCGGGGAGCTGGTGCTTGCCGTTCGCCGACACGGGTGAGGAGCCGATCGGCGAGCTCGAGCCGCCCTCGAACGTGAACGCAGGCAGGAACGGCACGCTCTCCAATCCCAAACTCGCAC
>NZ_RAWL01001403.1:0-395 GCF_003668885.1 Corallococcus sp. AB049A
GCTGTATAGAGATGAAAAAAGGAGGTTTACATTTTGGTCTGTATCTTCTATAATTATCAACCGATTTTGATAATTCTTTCATTTTTAAATAGCTTATTTAATACAGATTTATACTTGATTTAATTTATTGTTGAAAATGTTATAAGTTGGGTAGAAAACGACGGGAAACTTGAGCAATGTTGAACGCGCGGTTTCAGAGAAAGAAGGATATCTCTTTTCAATGTTACCAGGATGTCGCGTTCTCGTTTGAAAATGGTATACCACTTTTCAACTTATTCTAGCGTATTACCGAAAGGTCTTATGTATGGGAAAATACACGTTAAATTTGTCTCTTTTGACTGTCTGCTTGCTTTTCGAAAGCGGGATACATTGCGAAAAGGTATTTAAAGTTGTTT
>NZ_RAWL01001404.1:0-394 GCF_003668885.1 Corallococcus sp. AB049A
CTCTATGAATGACCATTTATTTTCATCTCAGTTTTCATTGCCAGCAATGCCATAATAATGTGGCAGTACAACACTAAAGTGTTCTTCTAGTGCCAAGTCCTCAGTGTTTACTGACAGTTAAAAAACATTTTAAACGTTTTACGTCAATACTTTAAAGCAATTGCGCATAGGCCTACATACCAACCCAAAGTGCGATTGTACGAAAAATCTGAAAATCCAAATTTGGTTAATTATAATATAGTTAAATAAATGCTCTTCCTCGCTTAAAAAAATATCCTAACGGACGCTTGTTTTTGGTGATTAGAAAAACGATATTCGTTGCACTTTTCGTTCAAAAGCAAAACTTTTACGCCCACCATTTCTAAATAAGAGTATCTATCATATCTTACTATGG
>NZ_RAWL01001405.1:0-394 GCF_003668885.1 Corallococcus sp. AB049A
GCGTCCCACTGTCTCTATCGGCCTGTCCGCTGCATCCACAATCCGGTCACCGGTCGGGAAACGTGGTTGCCGCAGGTGGTGGAGCGATCGGCCGAGGCCGGCCGGAAAGCCGTCGTGATCGGGGGCGGACCTGCCGGGCTCGAAGCGGCACGCGTTCTTGCAGAACGGGGGCATCGGGTGGTCCTGTTCGAGGCGACTGATCGTCTGGGCGGGCAGCTTGCGCTGGCGACCCGAGCGCATCTGCGGCACGACCTGAAGGGGATTGTCGACTGGCGCGAGGCCGAACTGGAGCGCCTGGGCGTAACCCTTCACCTGAACGCCTATGCCACTGTGGAAACTGTGTTGGCTGAAGCGCCGGATATCGTCATCGTTGCCGCCGGGGGCTATCCGGATC
>NZ_RAWL01001406.1:0-394 GCF_003668885.1 Corallococcus sp. AB049A
ACAATGTCTAGGCTCAGGCAGAGGTTGAGGAGCAAGAGTTTGCTGATGAAGTCTACGATGAGGCAGAGGACGACGAGGCAGAGCTACGTGCTTGGATAGAAGCCATGGGGAATGAATGGGAGGCCGAGCTCAATAGTACAGGTAGGTAATCTAATCATTTCCTTGCTTCCGCATGTCGTAATATGACGGCTCCTGCCTTCATCTAGAAACTAGGATCTCTGATGCTGATCTTGACACTCTACGCGCCTTTGCGTTCAAGATGCAGCACAGGCTCACCAGTGCTGGCTTTGACGATTTTTGTCGTCTCAATCCAAACCTTGCGCATCTACCATCCTGGAAGGCTGCACAAACCCGGCTTCTGAAGATCTCCGGCCTCAAGCCTATCATGTATGAC
>NZ_RAWL01000142.1:0-19237 GCF_003668885.1 Corallococcus sp. AB049A
TGGCACGGGGCGGAGGCATCCCTTAGATTCCAGCGGATGAAGTTGCCCCTGCCGTTCCGACGCGACCGTCCCATCATTCCGTCCGCCAACGCGCAGGATCACGCGGAGCGGCTGATCGCCGAGTCCCTGCGCATGCTCGGCCAGGTGTGCTCGAAGGTCGCGGACGCCATCGAGGCGCAGCGGCTGGAGCGCCAGGGCTACGCGCACAACAGCTACCTGCGACGCCTGGACCTGGACGAGGACGACGAGGCGAAGAAGTCCTCCGGCGGCCCTGGCACGGGCGGATGACGGCGCACGCGCACGACGACGCCGACGCGCCGGTGCCGTGCCTGGCGTCGTCCCCGGCGGCGACGTGGCGGGAGCTGGGCATCCAGATGCCCATGCCCGCGCTGGCGGACGAGGAGGGGCCCCGCGTGGACCCCGGCCTGCCGCCCGTCGTGGATGCGCACGTGCACCTGTTCCCGGAGCGCGTCTTCGAGGCGGTGTGGCGCTGGTTCGACCGCTACGGCTGGCCCATCCGCTACAAGCTGCACACACCCCAGGTGGTGTCCTTCCTCCTCTCCCGGGGCGTGGAGCGCGTGGTCGCCCTGCACTACGCCCACAAGCCGGGCATGGCGCGCGCCCTCAACGCCTTCGTGGCGGAGGTAGCCAAGGCCGAGCCCCGCGTCATCGGGCTTGGCACCGTGTACCCGGGCGAGCCCGGCGCCGTGGGCATCCTGGAGGAGGCGTTCGCCCTGGGGCTCAAGGGCGTGAAGCTGCACTGTCACGTGCAGGCCTTCGCCCCGGACGCGCCCCAGCTGCATGAGCTCTACGAAGCGTGCGCCCGGGCGGGCAAGCCGCTCGTGATGCACTCGGGGCGGGAGCCGTCCAGCGCCCGGTATCCGGTGGATCCGTACCAGCTGTGCGCCGCGGAGCGCGTGGAGCGCGTGCTGAAGGATCATCCCACGCTCAAGCTGTGCGTGCCGCACCTGGGGGCGGACGAGTTCGACGCGTACGCCCGCCTCCTGGAGCGCCATGACACGCTCTGGCTGGACACCACCATGGCGGTGGGCGGCTACTTCCCCGTGCCCCTGCCCAGGAAGGCGCTGGAGATCCGGCCCGAGCGCATCCTCTATGGGACGGACTTCCCCAACATCCCCTATGCGTGGGACCGGGAGCTGCGGGCGCTGGCCGGGCTGGGGCTGGACGAGGCCGCGCTCGCGGGAGTGCTGGGAACAAATGCGCTGTCGCTCTACGCGGAGTGTTGAAAAGAAACGAAGGCCCTTCCGCAATGGAAGGGGCATTCCCATCTTCGACCCCATAGAATCGCGGTCCCCAAGCAGACGCCGCCACTCCAGAGGCTCAAGCCCATGTCGAACTTCATCCTGGTCGTCGACGACGACGCGAGTCACCGCACGCTCATCTGCGATGCCCTCCAGGAGATGGGCTATGCCACCATCGAGGCCAAGAACGGCCGCGAGGCGCTGGACCTTCTGGAGGACGACATCCCGGGCGCCGTGCTCCTGGACCTGCGCATGCCCGTCATGAGCGGCTGGGGCCTGCTGGACGCGCTCAAGAAGATGCCGAGGGCGCGCAACCTGCCCATCATCATCATCTCCGGCTACGGCTTCGAGTGGGAGGCGGAGCTGGTGGGCGCCGCCGGCTACATCTCCAAGCCGGTGGACCTGGACAAGGTGCGCACCACCGTGCAGCAGATCGTCGGGCCGCCGGAGGTGGCCATGGTGCACTGAGCCGGGAAGCGCCCGGCGGGCCGCACCATCCGTCAACCCGAGGATTGTGGGCAGCCCCACGGGACATGGTGTGATGGCGTCCTTCATGACGCCCCCCTCCTCCGCAGAACCGGCCGAGCTGGCCATCGACGCTCGCGGCCTCGTCAAGCGCTTCGGCACCTTCACCGCGCTGGACGGCCTGGAGCTTCAAATTCCCCGGGGCGCCTTCTACGCGTTCCTCGGCCCCAACGGCGCCGGCAAGTCCACCTCCATCGCGCTGCTCACGGGCGTGTACGGGCCCGACCAGGGCACCATCCGCATGCTCGGCGTGGACGCCGTGGCGAAGCCCCTGGAGGTGAAGCAGCGCGTGGGCGTGGTGCCGGAGGAGCTGAGCCTCTTCGAGCGCCTCACCGGCCGCCAGTACCTCACCTTCTGCGCGCGCATGTACGGGCTGGACGGCGCGGAGGCCGCGTCGCGCGCGGTGGAGCTCCTGGAGCTGACGGAGCTCACGTACAAGGCGGGCGCGCTGGTGGCGGAGTACTCCAAGGGCATGCGGCGCAGGCTGGCCATCGCCGCGGCGCTCATCCACGCGCCGGAGCTGGTGCTGCTGGATGAGCCCTTCGAGGGCATCGACGTGCTGGCCGCGGGCGTCATCCGCGAGCTGTTGCGCGAGCTGTCCCGCCGGGGCGTGACGCTGCTGCTCACCACGCACGTGCTGGAGATCGCCGAGCGGCTGGCCACGCACGCGGGCGTCATCCGGGGCGGGCGCATGCTGGATCAGGGCCCGGTGGAGGCGCTGCGCCAGCGCCACGGCGTGTCCACGCTGGAGGCGGTGTTCGAGAAGCTGATCGCCGTGCCGGCCGCGCGCAACGCGAAGCTGTCGTTCTATGGCGAGCCCTCGGCGGACGTGATGCCGCTGCGCCGGGAGTCCGCGTGAGCCGCCCGCGTCCGGCCGTCCCCGGCTTCTTCCAGCACCTCCTGCTGCTCTGGGGCCTGCGCCTGCACCTGGGCCTCAACCAGGGCCCGGGGAAGAGCCGCCTGCTCGCGGTGGCCGCGTTCGTGGGCTCCAGCGCGCCGGGCGTGCTGCTGGGCCTGAGCTTCTTCAAGCTGATGCGGCTGCCGCTCATCGTGCACAGCAACGTGTGGCCGTACTTCATCCTCAACCTGCTGTGCTTCGTCACCGCCGCCACCTGGGTGACGTGGCCGCTGTTGTCCGCGGGCGTGGATGACCACTCGGAGCTGTCGCGCTACGCCGCGTTCCCCATCTCGCCGTTCCGCCTGCTGATGGGCTCCACGGTGGCGAGCCTCTTCGAGCCGCGCGCCCTGGTGTTCTACGCGCCCCTCACGGGCGCGGCGGTGGGCTATGCGTCGCGCCACCGGCTGGCCTCGCCGTGGCTGGCGGCGGTGCTCTACGTGCTGTTCGCGCTCTTCTGCGCGGCGTGGAGCCGCGTGGGCCTCTACACGGTCATCAACGTGCTGAGGGAGAAGCACAGCGCGCGCATCATGGGCGGCGGCATGGTGGCCTTCCTCGTGGCCGCGTCGTTCATCCCGCCCATCGACACGTCGTGGCTCACCAGCGTGGGCGAGGCGGGCGTGGGCGCGCTGGACATGAGCCTCATCATCAACGCGGCGGTGGCGCTCAGCCAGGTGCCGCCGGGCTTCTTCGGCGACGGGCTGGGACAGCTGGCGCACGGGCGCGTGGGCATCGCGATGCTGGAGGCCTTTGGCCTGCTGTTCTTCACCGCCCTGGGCATGGGCGTGGCGTACGCGCTCCTGATGCGCTTCCACCGGCAGGCGGGAGGCCGCTCCGGCGGAGACCGGGGGGACGGCAAGGACAGCGACCCGTTCGCCACCACGAAGTCGCGCTTCGACACCCTCCTGCGTCGCGAGGTGCTGGACCTGTGGCGCAACCCGCGCGCGCGGCTCTTGGCGTCGGTGCCCTTCATCCTGGCCATCCTGCTGAAGCTGCTCTCCGGCAGGGATCTCTTCGTGTACCTCTTGGGCGGCAGCGCGGACGCGTGGGTGATGGGCGGCCTGAGCATCTATGGCGCGGTGGTCATCGCGTCCACGTTCTCGCAGAACACCTTCGCGTATGACGGCCACGGCTTCGCGGTGTTCCTGGCCGCGCCCATGAACCTGGCGGACGTGCTGCGCGCGAAGAACCGCGTGCAGGGCGTGGCCGCGCTGGGGATGGCGCTCCTGGTGGGCGCCTTCTACCGCGTGTACTTCGGCACGGGCTCGCTCGTGGACTTCCTGTGCGCCATGGCCGCGGTGGCGGCGGTGCTGCCCATGCTGCTGGCCGCGGGCAACTTCCTGTCGCTGTACTTCCCGGTGAAGTTCCACGCGAGCCTGAAGCGCCGCGACCGCATCCCCCTCACCGCGTCCATGCTGGGCATCCTCGCGGCCAGCGTGGGCTGCATGCCGTTTGGGCATGCGCTGCGGGCCGCGGGGAAGGACGGACCCGGCTGGCAGTCCGTGGCCTTCATCCTCGGGTGCGCCCTGCTCCACTTCGGCGTCTACCTGGGGACGCGCCCCCTGGCGATGCGCCTGCTGGAGCAGCGCCGGGAGATTGTCCTGCGGGCGGTGACGCGCGAGTAGCGCTTCAGTACGTCACGCCGAACTTCGCGGCCTGCGTCTTCACGCTCTTCATGACGTTGGCGTCGAAGGCGTCCTCCTTCGCGGGGGCGTTCTTCGTGAGCCACTGGTCGCGCTCGGTGGCCAGCTTCGCGACCTTCTCCTCCAGCGCCTTGCGCTCGGCGGACAGCTGCTTCACCTTCGCGGCCTGCTCCTCCTTCTTGAGGCCCTTGAGCTCCTGGGGCAGCTCGTCGTCCTTGAGCGTGTCCAGCGCGGCGGGCTTCTCCAGCAGGTCCACGCCGCCCGCGATGGCCGCGGGCGCGCTGCTCACCGCCCCGGCGCTGGGGGCGCTCTTGCCCGCGCCCCGGCTCGTCTTCATGTAGCTGATGCGGTCCGCGACGGCCTCCGCGGCCATGCCCTTGGTCGCCTCCGCGCGGGCGACGTTCATGGCGCGGGCCTCCGCGCGGCCGCCGTAGAGCGTCTTCGACGCGAGCTCCGCGTTCACGCGCGACAGCTCCGCGTCATAGGGCGTGGCCACCGCCACCATGCCGCCCGATGAGTCGATGGAGTCGAACGTGCCGTCCGTCAGCTTCGCCACGTAGCGCCAGGACACTTCCGTGTCCGAGTCCGAGCCGCAGCGCACCGTGTTCACCACGATGTGGCGCTCCTTCGCGCGCTTGGACCAGAGCTTGAAGTCCCAGGCGGCCTCGCGCTGGGCGGGGGGCGCGTCCCCCACCAGGAAGATGACCTTCATCACCTCGCGGTCCTGGCTCCACTTGAGCAGCGACACGGCCTCGCCCAGGCCGCGGCCCACGTGCTCGGGGGCGTCCCCGCCTCCGTTCGCGTCCAGCTTGCGCAGCTCCGCGAATATGGAGTCCATGTCGTCGCTCAGGTCGAAGCGCTTCGTCACGTACGCGTCGCCCTGGTCGCGGTAGGCCACCAGCGCGACCTTCAGGTGCGGCGTGGGCTTGCCCTTCGAGATGCGCGACGCGATGGAGAAGATCTTCTGCTTCGCGCCCTCCAGCAGGCCGCCCATCGACCCCGTCGTGTCCAGCACGAAGGCCACCTCGATTTCAGGCCGGGGGCCCTGGGCCTGCGACTGCACGTCCTGGCCCTGTGCCTGCGTGGGCTTCTGGGGCTCGCCCTTCACGGAGGGCTGCTGCGTGTCGGCGGGCTTCGCCTTCGCGGACGGCGCGCTGACGGGCGTGACGGCCCAGGCGGAGGTGGCGGACAGACCGGTGGCGAGCGCGGCCGTCAGGACGGCCCGCGAGAGGGGCTTCAGGTTCATGGCTTGGGCTCCGGGAGACGGACTTCGCAAGGCGGGCTTTCTCGCGCCGCCTGCTCCTGTAACGGACAGGCCTTCCGGAAGTTCTACGCCCCCGGTTGCGGCCTTCCGGAGCGGGCGTTACGCCCCGGGTCCGTGCGCGTCTTCCACATCGACCGGTACCTGGTCCCCCTGCCCGACGGGCACCGCTTCCCCATGGCGAAGTACCGCCTGCTGCGCGAAATCCTGCTCGAGCGCGGCATCCTCCCCGCCTCCGCCTTCCACGAGGCCCCCCGCGCGGAGCGCCATGAGCTGGAGCGCGTCCACACCGCGCGCTACCTGGATGCCTTCTTCGGCGGCGGCCTCACGGACGCGGAGCTGCGCCGGCTGGGCTTCCCGTGGTCCTTGAGGCTGGTGGACAACGCGAGAGCGTCCGTGGGCGGCACCCTGGCCGCCGCCCGGGCCGCATTGGAGGACGGCTTCGGCGCGAACCTGGCCGGCGGCACGCACCACGCCTTCCCGGACCACGGGGAGGGCTTCTGTGTCTTCAACGACATCGCCGTGGCCATCCGCGTCCTCCAGGCGGAGGGCGCCATCCGCCGCGCGGTGGTGGTGGACCTGGACGTGCACCAGGGCAACGGCACCGCGGCCGTCTTCGCGGGGGACCCGTCCGTCTTCACCTTCTCCATGCACGGCGAGCACAACTTCCCCTTCCGCAAGCAGCCCTCGCACCTGGACCTGGGGCTGGAGGACGGCGTGGGGGACGCGGAGTACCTGGCCACGCTGGACGCGCACCTGCCCCACGTCCTGGAGTCCGCGCACGCGGACCTGCTCTTCTTCCAGGCGGGCGTGGATCCGCTGGAGGAGGACACCCTGGGCCGGCTGTCGCTCACCCACGCGGGGCTGCGCGAGCGCGACCTGCGCGTCCTGCGCGCGGCGAAGGAGCGCGGACTCCCCGTGGTGCTCACGCTGGGCGGCGGCTACGCGAGGCCCCTGGCGCCGTCCCTGGAGGCCCACGTCGGGACTTATCTCGCGGCCTGTTCGTTGTTCCGCTGACGCCCGTCTTCCCCGGAGCCGCTTGCGGGTCCTCGCGCCCCCGCTCCATGCTCAACCTTCGCTTCGCCACCCCTGGAGCCCCCATGCCGCGTTTCCTCCCCCGTCTCGCCGTCCTCGCCTGCGCGCTGGCCCTGGGCTGTGGCGGCGACACGCCCTACTACCACCTGGACTGGGGAGGCGAGGACACCGTCACCGCCGCGCCCGGCGACTCCGTGCCCTATGACGTCGCCATCCAGCGCATCGCGGACAACCTGGGCGAGGTGCGCGTGCGCCCGTCCATCCTCCCCGACGGCGTCACCTTCGGCCCGGACTTCTCCCTCCCCGAGGGAGAGACCATTGCCCGCAGCACCGCCACCATCACCGTCTCCCGCGGCGTCACGTCCTACGGCGTGAACGCGCTGCAGCTGGTGGCGGAGGACCCCGCCAACAACGTCACCGCCCGGGGCAACATCTCCCTGGTCATCCTGGAGCCGCCCGAGCCCAACGAGGCCTTCTCCATCGCCGTGGAGCCCCGCCAGGTGAACCTCTTCGCCGGCCAGTCCGCTCAGGTGACGGTGACGGTGACGCGCGCGGAGGGCTTCACCGGCCCGCTCACCCTGAAGATGGAGACCCCCAGCAGCACCACCCGGCTCGGCATCGAGCCCGTCACGCTGGCCCCGGGCGAAACCACCGCGCAGGTGCGCGTCACCACGGACCGCTCCCTCTCCGTGCTGCCCTACGTGGTGAAGCTCGTGGCCGTCGATGAGCTCAATCGCATCGCCAAGACGGGCTTCACGTTCAACCTGAACTTCAACTGAAGTCAGGGGTCCCCCGTCAGGCGCGGGGTACCGGCGGCGTCTCGGCGGCGCTAACTTGAGGGAACGCCACCATGACGCCGCCGACCACTCCCACCGCTCCCGCACGACGCCAGGCCGCCCGGGAGGCGCTCGCCCTGGACGACGAGGCCCTGCTGAAGGTCTGCGACGTGGAGTTCTTCATCGCCTCCGGGCCCGGCGGCCAGCACCGCAACACCACCGCCAGCGGCGTGCGCCTCAGCCACCCGCCCACGGAGCTGTCCGTCACCGCCACCGAGCGCCGCAGCCAGTCCCAGAACAAGGACGCCGCCGTGCGCCGCCTGCGCGCGGGCCTGCAGGCCCTCACCTTCGTCCCCAAGGTCCGCAAGGCCACCCGGCCCACCCAGGGCTCCAAGCGCAGGCGCCTGGAGGACAAGAAGCGCACCTCCGAGAAGAAGGCCGGCCGCGGCGGCAGGCTGGGCGACTAGCGGGCGCCCCGGCGTCCGCCACCGCTATGCACGACATGCGGACCTCGCAAGCTTTGCGTAGCTGCTGACGCCGCTTGCCCACAGCCACACGGTTTCTTTCCAGAGCCCTCCCCGCACACGCGTGCTCCCACGTCAGGGCACACCGCGTGCACACACCGGGGTGACCCCTGACCCCAAGGGGGTCGCTTGGTCCCCTACCCCCGGTGAACCCTTGGCTCCCATCTCCTCCAGAGTTTCCGCGACGCGGCGAATCCTGCTGGGCCTGGCGCTGCTGACGGCGCTGCCGGCATCCGCGACGGACATCGTCACCTTCAGCCAGGGCGCGCTCATCATCCCGGAGCAGGCCACCTTCCAGCAGGGCTGCGGAAGCCTGTCGGCCTACGGCCTGGTGTGGCGCCTGTTGCAGTCCAACGAGGCGGGCGGCTTCAACGCCAACCACCCGGTGACGGTGTACCTGGCCATCGACGACACGAAGCGGTCCCCCAACCGCTGCGTGCCCACGAACAAGCACCTGCCGCCCTCGCCCAACAACGGCCGGTGGAACGACCCGGCCTGGAACGACGGCTGCGACTTCCACATCTCCCGCGCGGACGCGGCGCCCGTCGTGCCGGTGCCGCCCCTGGAGGCGCTGCCCTCCAGCGGCCTGTTCCCGGAAGGCGACGTGGAGAACTTCGCCACCACCCCGGGCCAGGCGCGGCCCAACTTCGCGCAGGCGACGCTCAACAGCGCCAGCGGCTTCCGCGACGTGCAGTACATGGGCGGCGCGTTCATCATCGACGCGAAGGACGCGAAGAACGCGCTCGACTTCCTGAACTCCTCCGCCGGGGCGGACGCGCCGAAGAAGTTCCGCACGACGTGCAACTGCGACACGTTCACCAACAACAGCGGCTGCTTCTACGTGCGCATGCACCAGGCCACCATCGAGTTCAACGCGCCCATCGGCCGGCGCCTGAACCGGGTGCCTCCGAAGATTGCCCTGCTGGACCGGGATGACCACAACACCCGCGACCCGTCCTACGTGAAGGGCGGCATGCTGGACGACTACCTGCGCAACGCGGGCCTGGACTTCCCGGGCGCGGGCGGCTGCCCCCAGGGCACCACCAGCGGCTGCACCCTCAACGGCGGACGGCCCGGCCTCATCTACGACGCGCTCCACGCCAACGCGGACCTCATCTCCACGTCGGCCTACCCCCACGGCCTGCTCAACGCCGTGGACCCCGTCACCCAGCGCCCGCGCTACCGCGTGTTCTGGGCGCCGCACTGGGAGATTGGCAACAGCACCCGCCTGGAGTACCGCTCCAACGGCGACGGCGCCGTCAACCAGGCGGAGAACGTCCTCAACAACATCGCGTACTTCACCAACCAGCGCGGCAACGGCCTGTTCGCCGAGTGCGCCAGCATCTGGTCCTATGAGCACACCGAGCGCCCCGACGGCACGATGGTGCCGTCCGCGCGCTTCCAGGGCGACGGCACCTTCCAGAAGAACGCGCTCTCCGGCGGCGCCAGCTGGGACGGCCGCAACTGCACGGACCCGGACTACCGCAACGAGTCCTCGCCCCGCCCCGCCTGCATCCTCTACCCCAACCCGGGCGACCCCTTCTCCCAGCTGGGGGACTTCCGCTTCAACAACGTGGCGGGCCACACGGAGAACTACCGCACGACGTACAAGAACGGCGTGCGGCGGCTGGCGGTGAGCTGGAAGGAGTACGCCCCCGGCGACCAGTACGACAACCCGGCGCAGGTGGCGGCGAACGCCCAGCGCGGCCACGACTTCTTCTCCTTCAACCAGAAGGACAATGATCCGCAGAAGGCGACCGTCGTCTACCTGGCGGGCCACGACTTCAAGGGGAGCGTCGCGGGCACGCGCATCGTGCTCAACACGCTGCTCAACCTGGGCAGCGAACCGCTGCAGAGCGAGCGCACCGTGTCCGCCCCCGTCGCGCTGGACGACACCAACGGCAGCGACACCAACGGCTCGCGCGCCCTGTTGCTCAAGACGTCCTACAACGCGGTGACGGGCTACCCGCCCGGCGCGGACACGTACACGCCCGCGCAGGGCTCGCACTGGGTGTTCCCCTACTACCCGGGCACGCTGCGCGCGCACTCGCTCATTGGCGGGGACGCGCTGTCCACCGGGGAGAACTCGCTGTCGGACGGCACCCTGTGGAACGCGGACGCGCGCATGCCCGCGCCCGGCGACCGCAACCTCTTCACCTACTTCGGCGGCGAGGTGACGGAGAACCCGCCGCTGGGCGCCGGCCGCGCCGCGCCGCACGGGGTGCTGCAGGTGGGCTGGCAGCCGGAGGAGGTCTCCGGCACGCGCATCAACCGCAACTACACCGCCACGCCCAACACCGGCTGCGTGGACGTGCTGAAGCTCAGCCGCGCCACCTCGCGCGACGGCACCTTCCGCTACGACTTCGTGAAGGGCCCGGACGGCATCTGCGACCTGCAGCAGGCGACGCAGTACTCGCCGCAGCTGGGCGGCACGGACTTCGGCATCGCCAACGAGATCATCAACAAGCTGGCGCTGTACACGGACTTCAACGCGGTGGCGATGATGCTCCAGCGGGTGCGCGGCTTCTGCTACGCCACGCAGTCCGGCCGCGACGGCGCCAGCGAGACGCCCATCCTGGAGCCCACCCTCACCCAGTGCAACAACGACGCGGCGGACAACAAGGCGCACCTGGGCGGCTTCATCCACTCCTCGCCCGTGGTGGCCACGGCCAGCCCGCACATCCCGGACCGCGGCGCGGCCCGCCCCACGGTGGCCTACGCTGCGGGCCTGGACGGCCAGGTGCACGCCTTCTACGTCTCCGGCGGCGCGCGCTACGACGGCCCCGTGGAGAACCTGGGCTTCCCCAACCCGGACGCCAGCGCGCGCTTCAAGACGGACTTCGCCCAGCGCTTCCGCACCGGCAACCTGCCCCAGCCGGGCACGGAGCTGTGGAGCTTCCTGCCGGCCACGCAGCTGGCGGGCCTGCGCAACAACACCGCGCGGGTGAACAGCGCGCCCGCCGTCTTCGACGTGTTCGCGGACTTCGTGGGCACCGGCCGCCGGGAATGGCACACCGTGCTCGTCGCCAACGTGGGCCAGACGGGGCGCGACCTGTTCGCCCTGGACGTCACGAACCCGCTCAAGCCCGTGCTGCTGTGGCACATCGTGGGCAGCCACTACGCCACGTCCAGCGCGCCGCACTCCGCGGTGTCGCTGGCGGACCGGAGCCTGGGCGGCACGGACTGGACGTACACCTGGGACGAGGACACCAGCCTCTTCCTGCTGCCGCCGCGCTCGGACCCCGGCCGTCAGCCGAGCGGCCTGTATGACTACAGCGGCCTGGGCGGCTCGCGTGGCCTGTCCGTGGGCGTGGGCCGGCTGGGCCTGGAGCCCGTGTACGCCGTCTTCGTCGCCTCCAGCAGCTCCGGCGCGCCGCCGGTGACGGGCTCGCCGGGCTCGCCGGCCAAGGGCGTGCAGGTGTTCGCCATCGACGTGGCCACCGGCCAGAAGCTGTGGCAGTGGCAGCAGGCGTACAGCAGCAGCGTGGACAACAGCGCGCCCGCCGCGCCCACCGTGTCGCAGGACTCGAGCGGAGCCGCGCGCCTCTACGTAGGTGACATGGAGGGCCGGCTCTGGGAGCTGGACGCGTCCACCGGCATGAACGTCAACGTGTCGCGCATGGGCCCCGCGTGCACGGACGCCACGCCCTGCAAGTACACGGCGATGAACATCGGCAATCTGCCCGTCACCAGCCAGCCCATCAGCACCAACGTGGGCCTGGCGCGCATCCCGCGCGACGCGTCCGACACGTCCGCCTTCGGCAACTTCAAGGGCAAGGTGGTGGCCCTGGTGGGCACCGCCGGCATGGACTGGGTGCCGGACACCGTGGGCGGCCGCTTCCACGCGCTCATGCTGGACGCCGGCCTGCGGCTGCCCCTGGGCGTGGACGGCAAGCGGCTGGACGGCACGTCCATTGGAGCGAACGTGGCCCACACGGAGTCCGTCAGCTACGGCGTGCTCCAGGAGCCTTCGCCCTTCCCGCTCATCTTCCCCGCGCCGGAGCACGTCTACGGCAACATCACCATCGCCGGGCGCACCGCCTACTTCAGCACCGCGGAGCAGTCCGTGAACGACCCCATGATGCTGAGCGCCTCCGTCCGGGGCCACACGTACAGCGTCGACCTGGGCAGCACGCCGTCCACGCAGGCGGACATCCGGCCCATGAGCGGCGCGACGCTGGCCAACTACGGCGGCGTGGCCGTCTACCACCGCGACAACGGCGGCACGTCCACGGACTACGTGGTGGGCGCGGAGGTGAGCGCCCTGCGCGTCGCGCGCATCGAAAACGGGAGCGGCACCGGCCCCTCCAGCCCCGACAGGGCGCTCTCCGTGGACGGCGACAACGGCGTGCTCTACCAGCTCCTCAACTGGAGCCAGAGGTTGCTCGAATGAGAACCCTTCCTCGCTCCGCCTCGCGGCGGGGCAGCGGCATCCTGGAGGTCCTCATCTCCATGGCCCTCCTGTCGCTGGCCGCGGTGGGCGCGGTGATGGGCATGGTGGCCGCCACCCGCGACGTGAAGGACGGCCAGGTGCTCCAGGGCCGGCGCATGCTGCTGGAGGCGCGCGTGCAGCGGCTGTGGCTGGCGTCCAAGGCGGACCTGGCGGCGCAGGCCATCACCCGGCCCGCCCTCTTCCCGCCGGAGCTGGGCCTGGGCACTGCGCCCTGGCAGCTGGACCCCAGCGCGCCGCAGGCGGGCGACGTGGGCACCGGCGCCTACTTCCGCGTGCGCCCCACGGGCCAGGTGGAGCCGGCGCTGGACGTGCCCGCCGGCACGCCCTGCCTGGCCTCCACGCCGGACTCGCTGCTGCCCAAGGACGTCTACTGCCGCGAAATCCTGGTGACGAAGGGCCTGCCCAAGGACCTGCCGCCCGCGGCCCAGGCGATGGTGCCCGCGGGCGCCCTGCCCTTCACCTTCTGGACGCGCGCGTACCGCAAGAACGACAGCGTGGAGCGCGCCATCGTGCACAGTGAGGTGTTCGTCCTATGAAGCCGCGCGGCATGACGCTCCTGGAGACGATGGTGGCCGCGGCGCTCGCCACCATCATCCTGGCGGCGGCCACGGCCCTGCTGATGGCGGGCGGGCGCGTGGTGCACAACACGGAGCACGTGGCGGACAGCCATGACAACGCGCGGCTCGCCGGAGAGACGCTGCTGTCGGCCGTGCGCCAGGCCGGCGCGGGCATGTCCGAGGGCCTCTGGGTGGTCTCCAGCGGGGCGCCCCAGCGCATCAACCCCGTCTTCGGCGGGGACGGCGCGAGCGCGGGCGTGCTCGCCTCCACCACGACGGGCAACCTGCCCGCCACCGACGGCAGCGACGACCTGTGGCTGGTGGTGCCGGACCGCAACTACCTGGGCCGCGACTGCGCGCCGGGCGCGGCGATGACGGTGGTGAAGCCGGGCACGGGCGCCCTGGAGGTCAACTGCGTGGGCGCGCCCAGCGGCGCGCCGCCCGCGACCCCCATGATGGTGGCCAGCAACATGAAGAGCGCCGCGCTGCTCACCCAGACGTCCGTGACGAGCACGCCGCCCACGGCCACGGTGAACTACCTGGAGACCGGCGTGCCGGGCTTCTCCAACGCGCCCCACAAGGGCGGCTTCCAGAAGGGCGACCTGGTGTACCCGGTGCGCCTCCTGCACTTCTTCATCGGGACGAACGTGAACAACGGCCGCAAGGCGCTGATGCGCGCGGAGGGCCGGCCCGGCAACGACGTGTCCGGCCGTCCCTTCGTGGACATGGGCGACCCGGTGGTGGTGCAGGACTACGTGGAGGACTTCCAGGTGGCCTTCGGCCTGGACGCCGCGAACACCGGAGACCCCACCAGGTACGACTTCCAGAACGGCCTCAAGCCCGAGTTCACGCCGGGCCTGCGCTCGGTGCGCGTCAGCGTGGTGGCCACCGGCCGCACGCCCCGGCGAGACAACCGCAGCGAGGCCGTGCTCTCCGAGGATCTGCCCCTCACGGTGGAGAACCACACCCCGGCCCCGGGCGCCGCGGACGGCTACTTCCGCAGCCTCTTCTCGCGCCGGGCGGAGCTGCCCAACCTGGCCTCGGCCAGCCTGTGAGTCCGTCCTTCATGAGGCCCACCGCCATGCCCCCGCGCCCTTCGTCCCACCGTCCCGCTCGCGGCGCCACGCTGCTGCTCGTCGTGCTGCTCGTCACCGTGCTCCTGGGGCTGGTGGCGGGCGTCATGGCCTACGCCAGCAGCGAGCGCACGCGCGCGGTCACCTTCGCCCGAGCGGGCCAGCGGCAGGGCTGCGCGGAGAGCGGCCTGCAGCTGGCGCGCGGCTACTTCGGCCGCAATTATGGGAAGTGGAACACCTTCCTGAGCGCGCCGTCCGTCTACGACCCCATCCGCTCGCCCACCAACGCGTCTCCCGCGGACCCGCGCACCGCGCTGGGCCGCACGGCCATCAAGGCGGTCAACCCCGCGCTGTTCGCGGACCTGGACGGCGACGGCAAGGACGACGTGTACCTCTACATCCGGGACAACGAGGACGAGTTCAAGCCGCTCGCCCCGGAGTGGAACCGCGACAATGATCAGCAGGTGGTGGTGGGCGCCATCTGCATCAGCGAGACGCTGATTCCGCGCCGGGGGGACACCAACAAGCTGGACCCCAACGCGCTCGCGGTGGAGGGCATCCTCCAGTACAACGGCGGCGGCCAGGCCTACACGGCCCAGTCCGCGGGCGGCACGGGCTCCGGCAACCTCAACCGTTGAGCCGTCGTCCGCCGTCGTCCCCGAAGGCGTGCGAAGCTTCCGCCCATGCCCACGCTCGAAGACGCCATCGCCCTGGCGGTGGCCGCGCACCAGGGTCAGCGCGACAAGGCAGGACAGCCCTACATCCTCCACCCGCTGCGCGTGATGCTGCGCCTGTCGTCGGACGCGGAGCGCACCGCGGCCATCCTCCATGACGTGGTGGAGGACACGCCCTACACGCTGGAGCGCCTGCGCGGCCTGGGCTACCCGGAGGACGTGCTCTCCGCGCTGGACTGCCTGACGAAGCGCGAGGGCGAAAGCTACGAGGCCTTCATCGAAAGGCTGCGCCCCCACCCCCTGGCCCGCCGCGTGAAGCTGGCGGACCTGGAGGACAACATGGACGTGCGCCGGCTGAAGGACGTGACGCCCAAGGACGCCGAGCGCCTGTCGCGCTACGTGGCCGCCTGGACGCGCCTGCGCGCGGAGTAGGAAAAGACGACGGCCCGGCGACCCTCCCGTGAAGCGAGGGCGGCCGGGCCGCGACTCCAACGTGACGCGCCTTTACGCCTTGGCCAGCTGGCGGAGCACGTACTGGAGGATGCCGCCGTTGCGGTAGTAGTCGAGCTCGTTCGGCGTGTCGATGCGGCACACCGCCGTGAACTCGATGGGGCCCTTCTCACCGGTGGCCTTCACGGTGAGCTTCTTCTGCGGCGCCAGCCCCTCCGCGATGCCGGTGATCTCGAACGTCTCGTGGCCGGTGAGGCCCAGCGACTGCGCGTCCTGGCCCGCCTCGAACTGCAGGGGCAGCACGCCCATGCCCACGAGGTTGGAGCGGTGGATGCGCTCGAAGCTCTTGGCGATGACCGCCTTCACGCCCAGCAGCTGCGTGCCCTTGGCCGCCCAGTCGCGGCTGGAGCCCGTGCCGTACTCGGCGCCGGCCAGCACCACCAGCGGCGTGCCGTCCGCCTGGTACTTCATGGACGCGTCGTAGATGCTCATCCGCTCACGCGTGGGGATGTGCACCGTGACGCCGCCCTCGACGCCCGGGACGAGCAGGTTCCTCAGGCGGATGTTGGCGAAGGTGCCGCGCACCATCACCTCGTGGTTGCCGCGGCGCGCGCCGTAGGAGTTGAAGTCCTTGGGCTCCACGCCCTCCGCCATGAGGTACTTCGCGGCGGGGCTCGTCTTCGCGATGTTGCCCGCGGGCGAGATGTGGTCCGTCGTGACGGAGTCACCCAGGAGCGCCAGCACGCGCGCGCCCTTGATGTCCTGGACGGCCTTGGGCTCCTTCGGGAGGTTCTCGAAGAAGGGCGGCTTGCGCACGTAGGTGGACTTCTCATCCCACTTGAACGTGGAGCCCTTGCTCACCTGCAGCTGCTGCCAGAGCGTGTCGCCTTCCATGGCGTTCGCGTACTGGCTGCGGA
Organism: Corallococcus sp. AB049A; assembly: GCF_003668885.1. Lineage (NCBI taxonomy): Bacteria > Pseudomonadati > Myxococcota > Myxococcia > Myxococcales > Myxococcaceae > Corallococcus > Corallococcus sp. AB049A. The sequence goes on from NZ_RAWL01000142.1 coordinate 16,046, forward strand.
ACTGCTCCGGCTTCACGGCCGTGCGGATGGTCTCCTTGATCTCCTCGTTGGACGGCCAGATGTCCTTGAGGAACACCGGGCGGCCGTTCGGGTCGGTGCCCAGCGGCTCGTTGTCCAGGTCGCGGCCCACTTCACCGGCCAGCGCGTACGCCACCACGAGCGGGGGGCTCGCCAGGTAGTTCATGCGCACGTGCGGGTTGATGCGGCCCTCGAAGTTGCGGTTGCCGGACAGCACCGCCGCCACCACCAGGTCACCCTCCACCACCGCGTTGGACACGGCCTCCGGCAGCGGGCCGGAGTTGCCGATGCAGGTGGTGCAGCCGTAGCCCACGACGTGGAAGCCCACGGCCTCCAGGTAGGGCAACAGGCCCGCGTCGCGCAGGTACTCGGTCACCACGCGGCTGCCCGGGGCCAGGGACGTCTTCACCCAGGGCTGCGGCTTGAGGCCCTTCTCCACGGCCTTCTTCGCCAGGATGCCCGCGGCCACCAGCACGGCCGGGTTGGACGTGTTGGTGCAGGAGGTGATGGACGCGATGACCACCGCGCCGTGGCCCACCTGGTAGCTCTGCTTGCCGGCCTTCACGGTGACGGACTGGGCCAGCCGCTCCGGGGCCACCGGGGCCGCGGGGGCCTTGGCGCCGCCCTTGGGGCCCTCGTCGTCCTCGCCCTTGCTCTTGCCGGCGGCCAGCATCTCCACCAGGGACTTCTCGTAGCCGGCCTTCATGTCCTTGAGGGGCACGCGGTCCTGCGGACGCTTGGGGCCGGCGAGGCTGGGCACCACGGTGGCCAGGTCCAGCTCCAGCGTGTCGCTGAAGACGGGGTCCGGCGCGCCGGCGTTCAGCCACAGGCCCTGCGCCTTGGCGTACGCCTCCGTCAGCGCCACCGCGTCATCCGGGCGGCCGGTGAAGCGCAGGTAGTTGCAGCTCTCCTCGTCCACCGGGAAGAAGCCGATGGTGGCGCCGTACTCCGGGGCCATGTTCGCGATGGTGGCGCGGTCCGGCAGCGACAGCGCCTTCAGGCCCTCGCCGAAGAACTCCACGAACTTGCCGACGACGCCCTTCTTGCGAAGCATCTGCGTGACGGTGAGCACCAGGTCCGTGGCCGTGGCGCCCGCGGGCAGCCTGCCGGTGAGCTTGAAGCCCACCACCTGCGGGATGAGCATCGTGATGGGCTGGCCCAGCAGCGCCGCCTCCGCCTCGATGCCGCCCACGCCCCAGCCCACCACGCCCAGGCCGTTGATCATCGTCGTGTGGCTGTCCGTGCCCACCAGCGTGTCCGGGTACACGGTGTTGCCCTGGCGGAACGTCACCTGCGCCAGGAACTCCAGGTTCACCTGGTGGCAGATGCCGATGTCCGGCGGCACCACGCCAAAGCCCTTGAACGCGCTCTGGCCCCAGCGCAGGAAGGCGTAGCGCTCGCGGTTGCGCTCGAACTCCAGCTCCGCGTTCTCCTTGAAGGCCGCGGTGGTGGCGAACGAATCAATCTGCACCGAGTGGTCGATGACCAGGTCCGCCGGGTTGCGCGGGTTGATCTTCGCCGGGTCGCCGCCCATGGAGGCCAGGGCCTCGCGCATGGCGGCCATGTCCACGACGGCGGGCACGCCGGTGAAGTCCTGGAGCAGGACGCGCGCGGGGTGGAACGAGATTTCGGTCTCCGGGGTGGCCTTGGGGTCCCAGGCGAGCATCTTCTCGATGTGCTCGCGCTTGACGACGCGGCCGTCCTCGTTGCGCAGCAGGTTCTCCAGCAGGACCTTCAGCGAGAACGGGAGGCGGTTGACCGCCGGGTGCGCCTTCGCCAGCGTGGCCAGGCTGAAATAGTCGTAGGTCGCCGAGCCCACCTTGAGCTGGGCCTTGGTGCCGAAACTGTCCGTCATGTGCGTTGCCGTCCTTCCGTGCCGGAATGACGCAACTTCTAGGCGTGTCCCCCCCGGCATGCAAAGGGTTCCTGCACCGCGTTGAAGGCGGTGGACGGTTGCCTTGGCCCCCGGGCCTACGGGGCCGCTCAGAGCACCTTGCGGAAGAAGTACAGCACCCGCTCCACGGCCTTCTGCCAGAGGGGACGGCGGCGGAAGGCGGCCAGGTCCACCTCGCGGCAGTTGCCACAATCCAGACGGAACGAGTCCTCCAGGTCACGCCCCAGCCGGGGGTCCGCGAAGACGGCGTTCACCTCGTGGTTGAAGGCCAGGGACAACCGTTCCAGGTTGAACGACCCGATGGTGCCCCACACCCCGTCCACCACGGCCGTCTTGGCGTGCAGCACGCCCCGGCGCCACTCGAAGATGCGGATGCCGGCGTCCATCAGCGGCTCGTAGAAGGCGCGCGTCGCATGCTCGAGGAACGGGTGGTCGCTCTTGCCCCCGTTGAGCAGCAGGCTCACCTCCACGCCCCGCTTCGCCGCGTCCTTGAGCGCCGCCACCATGCGCCGGTCCGGCACGAAGTAGCCCGCCGCGATGAGCACGCTCTTGCGCGCGCGCTGGATGGCGTGCAGATACGCGCGGTGGATGCTGCGCCGGCTGGACAGCACCGCCAGTCCCACGTCGCCCTTCTGGGGCAGCGCCCTCAGGGCCTGGGCCCCGCCGCGGATGCGCCGGCGCAGGCGGCTCAGGCGGTCCCGGAACATCATCCGCCACGTGGCCAGGAAGCGCCGCTCCAGCTCGTGCACCGCCGGGCCTTCAATCCGCAGCACGTCGTCGCGCCAGGCCACGCCCTGCCCCTCCGGGGCCCAGTGCGCCGCGATGTTCACCCCGCCCGTGAAGGCCACCTGGCCGTCCACCACCAGAATCTTCCGGTGGTCCCGGCGCAGCAGGTGGCGCAGCCCGCGCTGGAGGCTGAAGGGTTTGAAGGCCCGCACGTCCACGCCGCGCTGGCGCAGCCCCTCGAAGAAGCTCCGGCGGCTGGTCCAAGAACCCACCGCGTCGTAGAGCACCTTCACGTGCACGCCGCGCTCGGCGGCCTCCGCCAGCGCCTGGCCGAAGAGCTCGCCCACCGCGTCGGTGACGAACATGTACGTCTCCAGGCGGATGGAGCGGCGCGCGCGGCGGATGGCCTCCAGCATCTCCGGGTAGGCCTCCACGCCGTCGCGCAGCAGCCGGCACGCATTGCCCTGGAGGGTGGTGTGGTGCTGCGGCAGGTAGTAGCGGGCGAGCAGGCGCCGGGACACCCCGGGGCTCCACACAGGGCCGTGCTCCGGCAC
>NZ_RAWL01001407.1:0-394 GCF_003668885.1 Corallococcus sp. AB049A
GCCCGAGCTTGATGACCTGCGAATAGCCTTCCAGCGTTTCGTTAGTCTTGGCGTTCAGCGTGTGCGACAGCCCGAGGAAGCCCAGCAGCCCGATCAGCGCAAACACGGCGCCGAAAATCCACAGCGGCGTTTCGCGCTTGAGCATGTGCGCGACCTTGTCGGGCAGCGGCCAGTGCGGTGCAAACGCGGTACGCTTGCCCTTGATGGCAGAAATCTCGTCACCCAGGCGTGCGGTCAGGTAGGCCAGCTTCTCCGGCCCTTCGAGGATGTACTTGCCGCGAAAGCCCAGCAGCAGGCACATGTGGAAGACCTCCAGCGCCTGCAGGCGCGGTGCACCGTGCGCACGCAGTTCTTCGAGCTTGACGAAGAAGGTCTCGCCGGCGAGCTGTTCGCC
>NZ_RAWL01001408.1:0-394 GCF_003668885.1 Corallococcus sp. AB049A
AAACATGCCAGTCTGTGCGGTCGCTTAAAGCTATAGGGCTGTGTTTGATGCTTCTGCTTGCCATCGGCGTTATTGGTGGCTTCAAAATCTGGCAGGACAAAAATAGGATAGTTTCTGAAGGAATGATACAGCCCAAAACGCGAGCAAATGAATATTCAATGGACAAAGAGAGACGCCTCAAAGACTCATTAGCTCGAAGCGAGAAGTCTAGTGGTCCTGATAGTCCGAATGTAGCTGCAAAACTCTTCGATCTAGTGGCATTCTATAAGGAAGAACACAATTATAAATTGGCAGAACCGCTCTTCAAACGCTTGTTGAGAATGAGAGAAAAAGCCTTCGGTCATGATTCCTTGCAGGTAGCAGACGTTCTAATTGATCTGGCACAAATCTATAG
>NZ_RAWL01001409.1:0-394 GCF_003668885.1 Corallococcus sp. AB049A
CGGTAATGGTGTGTCGGTCGTGACCGACGCCGTCGAGAACGTCAAAGAAGCCGCCACCAACGTTGGCGAGACCATCGCCCACGCCGCCGAAGACGCCGTGAAGTCGGTCAAGAAGACCGTCAAGCGCGCCACCAAGGCGGCCGGTACCCGCGTTGCCAAGGCCAAGAAGGCCGTGGCCAAGGTCGAGAAGACCGTTGCCAAGAAGGCCGACAAGGCCGCCAAGTCGGTCGGCAAGACCGTTGCCAATGCCAAGAAGAAGCTGGAAGCGGCCAAGAAGAACGCCAAGGCCGAAGCCGCTGCCCTGAAGAAGGAAGTGGCCAAGAAGAAGGCCGCTGCAGGCAAGGCTGTGACCAAGAAGGCCGCTGCCGCCAAGAAGGCCACCAAGGCTGCCGGC
>NZ_RAWL01001410.1:0-394 GCF_003668885.1 Corallococcus sp. AB049A
CTTGTAGGCTCTTTGGATTCTCTTTTTTTCTCTCCAGATTGGTTTCATATATTCTTTGTAGACTTCTTCACTAACTTCGATTTCTTTCCCATCTATTTCTAAATATCTTTTCTTTGCCATCTTTTTCCTCCTTGCAAAATCTCTAGATCCGCAAGAAGGCCATCCGTAAAAACAAAAAAAGACGGCAATAGAAAACCATGGTTTGGTTTTCCGACTGCCGTCTAGCGTTCTTGCGGATATCTTTTATTTATTTAAAATTTTAATTTCGCCTTTAACTACATAGGCTATGGTTGTACTTTTACCTCGCCTGATAGTTAGCTTTTTCTTATCTTCACTAATATCACAGACTCTTTTTCCTTCTTTGTTTCTTATTTCTATAGGATCACCTCCTTAA
>NZ_RAWL01001411.1:0-393 GCF_003668885.1 Corallococcus sp. AB049A
GGCGTTGTGGCCGCGCATGAAAAAGTAGACCGACACCAGCACCGCCAGCGGCAGCAGCAGCCGCACCAGGACGGCCGGCACCATGAGGTAGCCGACGGCCGCGTCGCGGGCGCGGCGCGGATTGAGCAGGTCGCTGCTGCCGTCGTCGGCCTGCGCGCGTTGCTGCGCGGGCAGGGCCATCGACTCGGCGGCCGGGCGGAAGCGCCGCAGCAGCGCGTAGACCGTCAGCGCCACCACGCCCAGCACCGTGATCTCGCCGAAGGTGTCGAAGCCGCGGAAGTCGACCAGCATCACGTTGACCACGTTGGTGCCGCCGCCTTCGGTGAGCGCGCGTTCGAGGAAGAAGGGCGCAATGCTCGCCGGGAACGGGCGCGTCATCACGATCCAGGCGAG
>NZ_RAWL01001412.1:0-393 GCF_003668885.1 Corallococcus sp. AB049A
CTGATAGGGAATGAAGCGCGGACGGCCGCTTTCCAAAAATTTAGCGGTGCTCTGACCCGCCAGCACCACGTTGCGGGGGTTCCAGGTAAACTTGTATTTCCACGGATTGTCGCCCTCCGCTGCGGGTGCCAACAGGCCGCCGCAATACGACTTGAACGACACCAGCTCCCCGCCCCGGACTCGGATGTGCTCGATGGCCCGCATGGCCGACATGTGGTCGAGCCCCGGGTCGAGCCCGCATTCCATCAGCAGGGTCACCCCCGCGGCCGCGGCCTCACCGTGCAGCGCACTTATTTCCGGGCTCACGTAGCTGGCGGTGGCCAGGTGCCGCCCGTGGCGCAGGCAGGCCCGGGCCACCACCGGGTGAAACAACGCGGGCAGCATGGACACCAC
>NZ_RAWL01001413.1:0-393 GCF_003668885.1 Corallococcus sp. AB049A
GTTTCGGGGCGGAACCACAGCACGTAGTGGCGATGCAGCTGCGAAACCTGCACGGCCAGCACGCCGCTGGCCTGCGGCAGCAGCGCGGCGCCGTCCGGGTAGGTGACGGCCAGACGGTCGGTGTGGAAGACCTCCCCGGGGTGCGCATTGGCCAGCCATTCGGTCAGGCGCAGGATGCTGGCTTCGTCAGGCGCGGCACCGATGCGCACGCACTCGCCCTGGCGAACGATGGCGGCGCCGCTGGCCGAGGCAAAGCGCAGCAGATCGGCGGGATGTTCGAGCAGGCCTTCGTGGAAATGGTCACGGTCGGCCATCGCGGCCAGCAGGCGCACCAGGATGCGCCGCAGTTCCAGCCGGTGGGCGATCTCGGCGCGATCTTCCTTCGCTTCGATC
>NZ_RAWL01001414.1:0-393 GCF_003668885.1 Corallococcus sp. AB049A
CTGCGAGCTGGCTGAAATCAGCTACGAGCGCCTGCATCAGCTGTTCCTCGGCCCGCTGTCGGCCGACGCCCCGCGCCTGCTGTACGCGCTGGGCCAGCAGATCTCCAAGCGCCTGCTCGACACCAGCCGCAAGGCCAGCCGCCTGGCATTCCTGGACGTTACCGACCGGATCGTGCGCACCCTGCACGACCTGGCGCAGGAACCGGAGGCGATGAGCCATCCGCAGGGCAGCCAGCTGCGCGTCTCCCGCCAGGAGCTGGCACGCCTGGTCGGCTGCTCGCGGGAAATGGCCGGCCGCGTGCTGAAGAAGCTGCAGACCGACGGCCTGCTGCATGCCCGTGGCAAGACCGTGGTGCTGTACGGCACCCGTTGACCGTTGAGCACCCGGTGGGT
>NZ_RAWL01001415.1:0-393 GCF_003668885.1 Corallococcus sp. AB049A
CCATAAACAGTCTATGGGACTTACATCTTTCTTCCACGAATGGTGCACCTAGACATCACAAATAACCTGACCAATTTAGAAACTTCGATGTCTCAAAAAAAGCTGAACCGATTTGGAAACTTATCTATAATCTACAAACTCTCTCGATTAAACTAGCTTCCTGACCCAGCATAGAACGTTTTTACAATAAACGTCGTAACGATTTTCCTTGCCATTATGACGTTTACTGTGAAAAGGTTCCATGATGGGCCAAGAATTCATTTGTTCGCATGTACAGTCGCCAACGCTCTTAACTGACCACTCATGAACCTTTATTACAATGCGACACGCACGAATGGTTAGTTAAGTGGGCTGACGACTGCCCGAAGGTTAACTGATAGAGATCCCTTAAGG
>NZ_RAWL01001416.1:0-393 GCF_003668885.1 Corallococcus sp. AB049A
GGCTCCACGTGCGTGGGCGTGGGCTCGGCGCCCACGGGCTCACGGCTGAAGGCCTCCACCACGGACTCGCGCTGCTGCGCGACGGACACGTTCCACGCGGACGCGGCGACGGCCTCCGCCACCTCGCGGTGCGACACCGGCGGCACGGCGTCCGCGTCCCAGGCGGACTCCTCGGGCGCGGGGGCCTGCGCCACGTTCCAGCCGGGCGCCGTCTCCTGCGACTCCGGCTCCGAGTCCGACTCCAACCACGGCGCGGGCGGCGCCTCCTCCTCCTCGCGCGCGGCCTCCGGGGACACCAGCGCGGACAGCGCGTTCGACACGGGCGAGAACGACGGCGCCGTCACGGCCGGCAGCGGCTGCGCGGCGGGGGGCGGAGCCGCGTGCCTGGGTGGT
>NZ_RAWL01000143.1:0-19094 GCF_003668885.1 Corallococcus sp. AB049A
GTGCAGCAGTCCGCCCAGGAGGGCCACGTTCTTGAAAAGCGGCCCCATGCCCTCGGCGGCGCCCACCTGCACGGTGAGGGTGATGGGAACCAGGACGGCGAAGGGCGCGACGGCGGCCCAGCGCGTCAGCGTCCCGGTGAGGAGGGCCAACCCGCCGAGCAGCAGCACCGCACCGCTCAGCACGACGAGGAGCCTGGGAGAGGCCAGCGCGCTGACGAGGGCGGCCCCCGGGGCCGCCACCAGGCGCCCCACGACGGCATCCGGAGCGAGCAGGTGCTTCGCGCCAGCGGCGAGGAAGATGAGGCTGAAGAGGGTACGGAAGGCGACCTGTGTGAGGGCGCGAAGCCTGGGACCGTGAAGGTTCATTCGAGCGTCTTTCGGGCGGTGGGAGGGGATGGGGTTCACTGCTGGACCTGCTGGGTGCGCAGCACGGGCGGGAGGTCCTCGCCCACGGCGCGTCCCTGCAGCGCGTCGTCCAGACGCGGCCTGGCGGCGAGGAAACGGCGCACCGCCTCGTGCGCGTCGATGTCCAGGACGCGCGGCTCCTGGACGCCGGGGATCCGGCACACCATGTCGGGTGCATCCCCCTCCCGCTCGCAGGCCGTCACGGTGTAGAGGCGCGCGTCCTCCACCGGCCTGCCACCGACCTCCAGGGCGAGGAGGCGCTGCCCCTTGGGGGCGTCGGCGCGGAAGCGCAGCGTCATCCCCGACGGGCGCGGCAGCCACCCACCGAAGCGCTTCTCCGGATCCTTCGCGAAGACGTTCTCCAGCTCCTGCTCCCAGAAGGCGCGAAGCTGGCGGCCACTCACCTTGCCCGTCTTCAGCTTGTTGACGATGGGGAAGAGGTTCCACAGGTCCGCCTCGCGCACCGGCCCGGGCAGCAGCGGCGTGCCGAAGCGGAAGCCGTTGGAGAGGCCAATCTCCGTCCCTCCCGCGGCGCGGATGGCGTCGGCCAGCACGTTGTCCAGCGGGTTCTCCACCACCGCGTAGCGCGCGAGCGTGACGCCGGTGTGGCCCACCGGCGCGGACAGCTTCGCCTCGTGCGGAGCGAGGGCGGCGTCCACCAGCCGGGCCACCTTCGGGTCCTCCGGGAAGCGCGAAGCGGTCAGCTCGATGAGCTCCCAGCGGCGGTCCACCACCCGGCCCTCCTCCACCCACAAGTCCAGCCGCCCGAGGAAGGAGCCGAAGGCGCCGGGCTCCACCACCCAGCTGCCGGCCTGCTCAATCGGTGAATAGGTGCGCTCATGCGTGTCGCCGGACAGGTGGACGTCCACGCCGGGCACGCGAGCGGCGAGCCCCACCGCCTTGGCGAGCCCCACGTGCGTCATCAACAGCACCACCTGGGCGCCTTCACGCTCGCGCACCTCGCGCACCAGCGCCGGCAGCGCCTCCGGACCGTCGTAGCGCAGGCCCTGGCTGTACCCCGGGGGCTGACGGCGAGGGACATCCGGATCCGTGAAGCCGACGACGGCCACCTTCACCCCGCCCACCTCCTTCACGAGGTACGGCGGAAAGAGGCGCTCGCCGCTGGCCGCGTCGCGCAGGTTGGCGGCGACGAGCGGATGCTTCAGCTCACGGGCGCGCTGGCGCAGCACCTGGGGGCCGTACACCACCTCCCAGTTTCCAGGCACCGCGGCGTCCAGCCCGAGCGCGTTGAGCGGCTCGATGAGGGCACCGCCCTCGGTGAGCGCCGCCGCGCCAGAGCCCTGGATCGTGTCACCGGCATCGAGCACCAGCACGTCACCGCCGCGCTCGGCGCGGATCCGCTGGATGGCGGCGGCCACGCGGGCGAAGCCGCCGGCCTCTCCGATGCGCTCCTTCCCTTCGCGCCAGAACAACTCCGGGTGGGCGCGCAGCTGCGCGTGCAGGTCCGCCACGTAGAGGACGGTGAGCTGCTTGCGCTGGGGCCCGGAGACGCTGCCGGCCGGCAGGGTGAGGGAGCCCGGTCGTGTCAGGGTACAGCCGGGCCCCAGACCGCCCAGCGCGAACAGCGCGCCGAGCAGGGAGAACAGACGCATCATCGTGAAGCACCTTGTGTGAGAGGGACAGGGCTGGAGACACGAGGTGCACCGCGCGAAGTTCCCGCGGCGGGCCCGCGCACCGGCCGCTGCCTCCCGTCACTCCCAGGCCGACATGGGGCCGAGGTTGAAGACGTCCTGGAAGCCGCGCTCCTTCAGGAGGCGCTCGGCGCGGCTGCTGCGCGCGCCACTGCGGCAGTAGACGACGAGGGACTTCTCCGGCGTGCCCAGCTCGGCGAGCCGCTGGGGCAGCTCATCCACGGGGATGTTCACCGCCCCGGGAAGGTGCCCGGCGGCGAACTCCTCCGGCGTGCGGACATCCACCAGGGTCGCACCGGCCTCCACCCGCTGGTGGGCCTCGGCCCCGGCGGAGCGCTGGTGCGCACAGGAGACGAGGAACGGACCGGCGAACAGGGCGGCGGCGACGAGAACGGACTTCATGGAGCGGCTCCAGCCGGGCCCAGAGGCCCGCGGGCCCTGGGGAACGGGGTACAGCGGGGTGAGAGCCACGAGGGCTCAAAAGGATTCAACACCCGCCGAGAGCTCCCGGCCTCAAGGCGCCAGGCGGGCCAGCGCGTCGACGAGCACCGGCGGCTCCAGTTCGGAGACGGCGAGCGCGGCCTGCCCGCCCCCGCGCGGCGCCACGCAGATGCGCTCGCCGATGGGGCCCTGCGTGCAGCGCGTCCCCTCTCCAGCGAAGCTCGCCGCCTCCCGCGCCGCGGGCGAGCCCGGAGGCGGAAGGAAGAGCGTCATCGCCGTGCCCCCCTCGTACCGGTACAGCAGCGAGGCGGAGAGCTGACCATGCAGCCGGCAGCGGCGGGCCCCCAGCAGCGTCGCGCCGGGCACCACCGGCACGTCCACCGCGTAGCCCACCTCCCGCGCCACCCAGGCCTTCACCTCGGCCGGATCCGCGGACTCGAACTCGCAGGGAGTGGCGCGCGAGAAGGCCTTGAGGTGGTGCCGCTCGAGGTCCATCGCCAGCGCGTCATTCATGCCGCTGGGCCATGACGTCCGGAGGACGCCCACCGATGCGAGCGCCGCGGCCAGGCCCATCATCCACCGCCGCCCTCGAAAGGCCGGGCGGGGGCGCGGCGCCAGCCGGGAGACACGCGCCATCAGTTCGGGCGGCACGTGCGTCTCCATGGTGGCCTGGGCCTTCAGCGCCTCGCGCAGCGGGGCATAGCGGGCCGCCTCCCGGGCACAGCCCACGCATCGGGTCAGGTGCTGCTCCACGGCCTGCCGCTCGTGCGCCGGGCTCTCCCCGTCGAACCACGCGGAGAGCCGTTCCTGCCACTCCGGGCTACAGGCTTCCATGTGCCTTCTCCTTCTCGAGGAAGTCGAGCATCGCCAGCCGCGCCCTCGCCAGGCGCGAGCGCACGGTGCCCACCGGACAGCCCTGGACCCGGGCAATCTCCTCGTAGCTCAGCTCCTCGACTTCGCGCAGCCACAGCGCGTCGCGCCACTCCGGCGCCAGCGAGTCCAGCGCCGCCTTCATCCCCGCGCTGAGGGTGCGCTCGTGCAGCTCCGCCTCCAGGTCGGCGGAAGGCTCGGGCGCGGACTCCTTGCCCAGTCCGCCCTCCAGCACCTCCAGCCGGGGGCGCAGGCCCCGCCGGGAGTTGAGGTACACGGTGCGCTGCACGGCGAGCAGCCAGCCCTTGAGCCGCTCCGGGTCGCGCAGCTCGTCGCGCCGCTCCAGCGCGCGCGCCACGGTCTCCTGCACCAGGTCATCCGCCTCGGCGGTGCTGCCCGTCAGCCGGCGGCCCACCCGTCGCAGGGCGGGCAGGTGCTCCAGGGCACGCTCGATGAAGGACCGGCTGCTCACGATTCTCCAGGACACGGTGGCGGCGGGGAAAAGTTCCCGAGGGGCTCCGCCGGAGCAGGCGATGCGCCCGGGCCCGGAGTCCCGGCGCTCGCGCTCCGCCGCGCTTGCAGCACCTGGGCGAGGAACATGCCCGCGAACATGGCGGGCACGAACACGAGCAACTGCGTCGCGCCGGTGGCCAGCGACGTGAGCGCGGGACCGGGGCAGTAGCCGCCGAGGCCCCACCCCACGCCGAAGAGGCCCGCGCCCACGAGCAGCTTGCGGTCCACCCCGCTGGCGGAGAGGGAGGGGAACTTCGCGGCGAACAGGGGCCGCTCGCGCTGGTGGATGAGGGGCCGCAGCGCCGCGTGCACGGCGATGGCGCCGCCCATCACGAACATGAGCCGGAAGTCCCAATCCCCCGCGACGTCGAGGAAGCCCAGGACGTTGGCGGGGTCCGTCATGCCGCCGACCCCCAGGCCGATGGCGAAGAGCAGACCGCTGAGGAATGCACTGAGGTTTGAACGCATGGAGAGTTCTCTAGAGGACGTGACGGATCAGGAAGACGGTGAGGACGGCGGTGGCCATGAAGGTGAGCGTGGCCGCGATGGAACGGACCGAGCCGCGGCTGATGCCGCAGACGCCATGTCCGCTGGTGCAGCCATTGCCCAGCCGCGAGCCGAAGCCCACCAGCAGGCCCGCCGCCACCAGGAGTCCGGCGCCGCCCGTGCTCAGCGATGCCGGGGGCGCGAAGGAGCCGGGGCGCAGCCACGCCAGGAGCAGGCCCCCGGTGAGCAGCCCGCCGAGGAAGAGCACGCGCCAGAGGACGTCCCCGCGCACGGGCGCCAGCAGCGAGCCGGCGATGCCGCTGATGCCGGCCACCCGGCCGTTGGCCAGGAGGAGCAGGGAGGCGCTCAGGCCGATGAGCGCCCCACCGAGGAGGGGAGGAAGGAAGGAGGAAGTCATGTCCCGTGAGAGCCAGATTCGGAGGTGGAGGATTCAGCCGGGGGAAGGCCCTGAATCCTTCTGCCCGTCCCCTGGCTCTCAAGGACAGGAGGCTTCGACATGATTTTCCGCCAGCTTTTCGATTCAGAGTCCTCGACGTACACCTACCTTCTTGGCGACGAGACCACGCGCCAGGCCGTCCTCATCGACCCCGTGCTGGAGCAGGTCGACCGGGATCTGAAATTGGTGGGCGAGCTGGGCCTCACCCTCACCCACGTCTTCGACACGCACGTGCACGCGGACCACGTCACCGCGTCCGGCGCGCTGCGCGAGCGCACGCGGGCCACGGTGGTAGGGAGCGTGGGAGGTGCCGCTTGCGCCGACCTCCAGGTCCGCCACGGGGAGGAGGTGCGCGTCGGCCAGCTCGTCTTCCAGGTGCTCGCCACCCCGGGCCATACGGATGACAGCGTCAGCTATCTCTTGGGCGACCGCGTCTTCACCGGCGACGCGCTGCTCGTGCGCGGCAACGGCCGCACCGACTTCCAGAACGGGAACGCGAGCCAGCTCTACGACAGCCTCACCCGCGTCCTCTTCCGCCTGCCGGACGAAACGCGCGTCTACCCCGCGCACGACTACCACGGGCACATGGTGACGAGCATCGGCGAGGAGAAGCGGCACAACCCGCGCGTCGCGGGCAAGAGCCGGGAGGAGTTCATCGCCATCATGGACAACCTCCACCTGCCCAAGCCCAAGAAGATCGACATCGCGGTTCCGGCCAACCGCGTCTGTGGACTCACGGCGCCTTCCCCGCAGGGAGCCTGAGGCGCACGCCGCGCCGGAAACGGACACCATGCCCATCCTCGGCTTCTCTCTCGCGGCGCTGATTGGCCTGTCGCTTGGCCTGCTCGGCGGCGGCGGTTCCATCATCACCGTCCCCATCCTCGTGTACGTCCTGGGCTTCGGGGCCAAGGAGTCCATCGCCATGGGGCTGGCCGTGGTGGGCGTCACCAGCCTCTTCGGCGCGGCGAGCCACTGGCGCCGGGGCAACGTCCAGCTCCGGGCGGCGCTCGTCTTCGGCGCGGTGGCCATGGCGGGCACCTACGCGGGCGCGCGCCTCGCCGCCTTCGTCTCGGGCACGTTGCAACTGCTGCTCTTCGCCACGGTGATGCTCGTGGCCGCCTTCTTCATGTTCCGCAACGGCCGCAAGGAGGCCGCCCTTGCGGCGCTCAAGGAATCCGCGCCCGTGCCCGAACCCCGCCGGGCGTCCTTCCCCGTCATGGCCCTGGCCGCCCTCGGCGTGGGCGGGCTCACGGGGCTCGTCGGGGTGGGCGGCGGCTTCCTCATCGTCCCGGCGCTCGTTCTACTGGTGGGTCTGCCCATGAAGCAGGCGGTGGGCACGAGCCTGCTCGTCATCGCCCTCAACTCCTTCGTGGGCTTCGCCGGCTACCTCGGCCACGTCCAGGTGCCCTGGCTCTACCTCGGCATCTTCACGGCCATCGCCGTGGTGGGAATCCTCCTCGGCACCTGGGCCTCCCACTACGTCTCGCAGGCGGCCCTCAAGCGGGCCTTCTCCATCTTCCTCATCGTGATGGGCGTCTTCATCTTCTTCAAGAACCGGGAAGCGTTGGCGCGGGGTGGCGGTGAGCCCGCGGCCTCCGCGGCGACCCACACCCGTTGAAGTCCTTCAAGCTTCAAGGAGGAGCACCATGGCAGCGGAGCGCATCAAGGTCAGTGAGCGATTGACGGTGGAGATGTCGCAGCCAACGCGGGACCGGGTCGAAGCGCTCGCAACGGAGGGGTTCCGAAGCCTCGTCAACCTGCGCACCGCGGGGGAGGCAGGCCAAACCCTCTCACCGGATGAGGAGGGAGAGGTGGCCCGCCGGCATGGCCTCCAGTACCTGCACGTGCCGGTCGTCCCCTCGGACCTCGGAGCCGAAGTCGCCAGGAGATTCGACGAGGAGGTGGCACGCCTTCCCGCGCCCACGCTGGTGCACTGCGCCTCGGGACGCCGCGCGGGGCTCTTCACCCTGATGCATGTCGCCCGGGCCGAGGGGCTCTCCGCTGACGACGCCATCGCCAGGGGCGAGCGGCTCGGCTTCGAGCTCAGCGAGCAGGCGAAGTCGCTCTTCAGGCAGTACGTCGACGGCGAGGGGCGGCGCTGAGTCCTGGACCCCATGGCCCCGAAAGGAACCGCCTCATGCTCTTCCGTCAGCTCTTCGAGCCCGAGTCCTCCACCTACACCTATCTCTTCGGCTGTCCGGAGACAGGCCAGGCCGTGCTGCTCGACCCGGTGCTGGAGACGGTCGACCGGGACCTCGAGCAGCTCCAGCGGCTGCAGCTGAAGCTCGCGTATGTCCTGGAGACGCACATCCACGCGGACCACATCACCTCCGCGTGCCGGCTGCGCAACCTCACCGGGTGCAAGATCGCGCTCCCGGCCCTGGAGCAGGTGTCGTGCAGGGACGTCGGCGTCGAGGAGGGGCGACCGTTCAGCGTGGGGAGCCTCCGCTTCCAGCCGCTCTTCACACCGGGCCACACCGACACGCACCACAGCTACCTCGTCGAGCTCCCGGGCGTCATGCGCGTCTTCACCGGGGACGCCCTCCTGATTGACGGCTGCGGCCGGACGGACTTCCAGAGCGGTGACGCCGCGGCGCTGTACCGCTCCATCCACGAGAAGCTCTTCCCGCTGCCGGACGACACCCTCGTGTACCCGGCGCACGACTACCAGCACCGCCACGTCTCGACCGTGGCGCAGGAGCGCGAGCGCAACCCCCGGCTCGGCGGCGGCAAGACTCGCGAGGAGTTCAGCGCCATCATGGCGAACCTCAAGCTCGCCTATCCCAAGAAGATCGACATCGCCGTGCCCGCCAACCGCCTGTGTGGAGATTGTGCCCCGGAGGCGGTGGCGCGGCTCCATTCGCTCGGGGGAAAGTCGGCGCAGGGCGTGCCAGCTCCGGACGCAGGCGCCTGAGGGCCGGGAGCAGGCGGGCGGGCTCCCCCAGGCTGGCATGGACAACCCGAAGGGCACAGCTTCCCAGCAGGTGCATATCCTCGGAGGTCCACCATGACGACGCCTGCCACCCAGCCCAGCGAGGACCTCGTCCGCCGGAGCAGCCCGGCGGCGATCAACCGCGAACGCGACCAGGAGATTGCCAGGCGCGTGGCGCATTACTCCGGACAGCCGGAAGCCAACATCACCCGTCGCCTGGAGGAACTGGAGCGCGAGTGGGACATGGAGCGGGCCCTGGAAGTGAATGCCTCCTCTCTCGCGCTCCTGAGTCTGGTCCTGGGCGTCACCGTCAACCGCAAATGGCTCCTGCTCACCGGCGTGGTGGGGAGCTTCCTCCTCCAGCATGGCCTCCAGGGCTGGTGTCCGCCGCTGCCCCTCCTCCGGCGTCTCGGGCTGCGGACACGGGGAGAGATTGATACGGAGAAGGCGGCGTTGAAGACCCTCCGGGGAGACTTCGACGGCCTGCGCTCAGCCCCCCGGCCTTCTTGAGCATGGATCCATCGTGTGGGGACACAGGGCGCTGGAGGTGACGCCAGCAGAGGCGCGTTCAGTTCGACTCCACCTCTCCCAGCAGCCACACCTCCGTTCCTCGCGGAAGGTCCTGCTTGGAAAGCGTGCGGAAGCAGAGCACGTGCTGAGGCTTTGACCGGAACGAGCCGAGCGGGATCTGAGCCAGCGCGACAGATTGCAGGACGTTGCCCTCCGGCCGCCGCAACGCCACGCGGACCTCCAGCTGTCCCTTCTCTCCCAGGTCCACGTCGGGAACGACAAGGACGCCACGCGCCTGGATGTCGAAGGTGTCCTCGACCACGAGAAGCAGCCGTGCGCCTGGGACGGGGGCCGTTGGCGAGGGTCGCGCTTCCGTCTTGAGCGGGAGCCGGCAAAGCCTGACGGCACTCGAGCAGCCGGTGCAGTTAATGCCGGCGGACGCAAGCGCCCCCTGCTGGACGTACTCAATCCGGACCGGACTGCCACAGCTCGGGCACAGCACCGGGTCGGGGAGCGCGTCCCAGGTCACCACGCGGTGCTCCAGTTCGTCCCAGTCCCGGGGCTGCGCGGGTGAGGTCATTGCTGCTTCCCTCGAAATGAACGGAGCATCGCGCGAGGCCCTTCCTTGAAGAGCGTCATCGACAGCGCCAGGACGAGCAGCGGCAGCATCAAGGCCAGCGGGCCCAGCACGACACCGCCGAAGAAGCCCGCCACCGCCCAGCCGATTCCGGAGCCAGCGCCCCAGACCGCGCCCGTCACGCCTCCGATGGCCGCTCCTACGAGGATGATGGGTTCAATGAGGGTCATGGGGATTGGACGTCGCAGGACACGGACTTCGTTCCCACGGGCCTTCGCATCATGAAGAAACCCCACCGCCCGCTGCCCTGAAAGGCCGCGAGGGGTGGGGCTCTCCTACCGCGAACGCGTGAAACCTAGACGCGGCCTTCGGCCTTCTGCGCGCGCTCGATGCTCTCGAAGAGGGCGCGGAAGTTGCCGCCGCCGAAGCCCTGGTCGCCCTTGCGCTGGATGATTTCGTAGAAGAACGGGCCCGCGTCCGCCTGCTTGTAGAGGCTCGCCGCGTCCTTCATGAAGATCTGGAGCATGTAGCTGCGCTCCTTGTCACCGTCGATGAGCACCTCCAGGTCGCGCAGGACGTTGATGTCCTCGTCGATCTTCTTGATGCCCATGCGCTCGATGCGGTCCGGCAGCGCGTCGTAGTACGAGCCCGGCGTGGGCATGAACTGGATGCCCGCGTTCTGCCGCATGTCCTTCACCGAGGACAGGATGTCCTTCACCGTGATGGCCAGGTGCTGCACGCCGTCACCGCGGTGGTCCTCGTTGAAGATGTTGATCTGGCTGGCCTTGAAGAACGGGAACTTGGGCTCGTTGTTCGCGAACTTCACGCCGCTCTTCGGATCCCACATCACCTCCGACTTCAGGCCGCTGCCGTGGTCGCGCTTCTGCTGCGACGCCACGTCGTCCGTGTGGAACTCGATGTGCCAGAACTTCTCGAAGCCCATCACGTGCTCCATCCACAGGAGCATGGGCTTCATCGTCTGGAAGTTCGACGTGACGTGGTCCAGCTTGTCGAAGCCGTACTTGTTCTTGCCGCCCTTGGGCTGCGCGTGCACCTGGAAGCCCGGGTAGATGGACTTGTAGTTGTTCCGCTGCAGGAAGCGGAACGTGGTGTCGCCAAACGGCGTCGTGATGGAGAAGAACGCCAGCTTGCCGCCCGCGTCGTCCGTGAAGCGCTGGATGTCCGTGATGAACGTGGCGCCGCGCTGCTCCAGCAGCTTGAACGTCTTCTCCACGTCCTCCACCTCGAAGTTCAGCGTGCCCACCCCGTCCGGGTGCTTGCGCAGGTAGCGCCACGCGCGGCCGCCCTCGCCCACGGGCTGGCTCACCACCAGGGCAATCTCACCCGCCTGGAACAGCGCGGACTTCTGCTTGCCGTGCGCCTCCAGCTCCGGCCCGGACACCGCCACCTCCGCGAAGTCCAACCCCTTCGTGTAGAACTGGCGGCTGCGCTCCAGGTCATGCACGTACCAGTGGATGCTCTCCAGGGCCTTGATGCCCAGCGATTCCTGCTTGGCCATGTCGCTGACTCCTCGTGGTGAAGAAGAAAAGGGTTCGTGACTACACCGGCTGCGCGTCGGGCTGCCGGTCCGGCTGCGCCGCCTGGAAGGCGGGGAGTTCGTTGCACGCTGCTTCAATCCTCGACAGCGTGGGATAGGGCTTCAGGTCTACACCGAACCGGCGGGCCCCGTAGAGCTGCGGAACCAGCAGGACGTCGGCGAACGACACTGCGTCTCCCACACAGTAACGCCCGGCCGTCTCCTGCACCGCCGCCTCCAACGCCGCCAGCCCGTGCATGTTCCAGTGCGCCGCCCAGGCCTTCTCGTCCGCCTTCAGCTCGTTCTTGATGCGCAGCGTCACCGACGTGTTCTGCAGGGGCTGCATGCCCGCGTTCACCATCTCCGCCAGCATGCGAGCCTTCGCGCGGAGGTACGCATCCGTGGGCAGGAGGGCGGGCGAGGGCACGCGCTCCTCCAGGTACTCCAGGATGGCCATGGACTCGGACAGCTTGCGCGCCTGCCCGTCCGCCTCCGTCCACTCCAGCGTGGGCACGCGGGCCATGGGGTTCTTCGCCCGGTAGGCCTCCGTGAACTGCTGGCCGCCGTCCTTGAGCAGGTGCACCGCCAGGTACTCGAAGGGCAGCCCCTTCCAGTTGAGCGCGATGCGCGCGCGCCAGGACGCGGAGGAGCGCCAGTAGCCGTGCAGCTTGAGGTTCTTCATGGCGCCTTCACCACCGTCTGGGAGATGCGGCCAAAGAGGCTGTGCCCCGCGCCATCCAGCATTTCGATCTCGATGCTGTCCCCGGGCTTCATGAAGGCCGTCCTGGGCTTGCCCTCGTCGATGGTCTCAATCATCCGGCGCTCGGCGAGGCAGGAGATGCCGCGCGTGCGGTCCTCGTTGGACACCGTGCCGCTGCCCAGGATGGTGCCCGCGGTGAAGGCGCGCGTGCGCGTCAGGTGCTGGATGAGGTCGCGGAAGGAGAAGTGCATCTCCGGGCCCGCGTCCGTGTCCCCCACCAGCTGGCCGTTGAGCGTGCTGCGCATGCGCAGGTGCACGCGGCCGTCCTTCCACGCTTCACCCAGTTCGTCCGGCGTCAGCGCGAAGGGGCCGAACGCGGTGGCGGGCTTGCTCTGGAAGAAGCCGAAGCCCTTGGCCAGCTCCTCCGGGATGAGGTTTCGCAGCGACACGTCGTTGGCGATCATCACCAGCTTGATGTGCCTGTCCGCGTCCTCGGCCCTGGTGCCCATGGGCGTGTCGCCCAGCACGACGCAGACCTCGCTCTCGAAGTCCAGGCCCCAGGCTTCATCGCGCAGCGGGATGTCCTGCGTGGGCGCGAGGAAGTCCCCGGAGCCGCCCTGGTACACCAGCGGATCCGTGCGCAGCGTGGCGGGCGGCTCCGCGTTGCGCGCCTTGCGCACCAGCAGCACGTGGTTGATGTACGCGCTGCCGTCCACCCATTCGTAGGCGCGCGGCAGGGGCGCGTGCAGCGCCTTGACGTCCAGCGGGCGGCTCTGCACCGCGCCCGCCTCCAGCTGCTGTGCCAGCGCGCGCAGCTGCGGCTCCTTCTGGTCCCAGTCATCCAGGGCCGCTTGCAGCGTGAGGGCCACGTTGGTGGCCAGCGCGTAGGCGGAGTTGTCCCGCTTGACGACGATGAGCCGCCCGTCGCGGGTTCCGTCCTTGAGCGTCGCGAGCTTCAATTCCGCGCTCCCTCGGCGGCCTGTGGGGGAGGAAGGGGGAGGCCGCTTGACCCGACGGGCTTTTCCGACGGGCCACCAGGCGAGTCAAGCACGCCCGTTGAACGCAACGCGGCATCCTCCCTTCCTCCAGCAACGCTGCTGGCCGCATGCATTCACGTGGCTGTCGGCCAGAGGACGAAGCGCGGACCTCCGGACGGCTTGCGCGTGGTGGAAACCCACGTGTCCGCCTGCCGGGCCGCCTGCCCCACGAACGGACAGGGGGCCACGAGGGGCCGGGACGGGAAGCGGAAGCGTGCCGACTGTTCAAACCCCGAGCAGCGCACGCACGGCCCGGGTTGTTCCCCCTGGCAGGGACCCGGGCGGAAACGCAGCTTTGGAAGCGGGACGTCCGGCCGACCGCGCCGCCGCGGTGGCGGGGACGGGGGGCTCGCGAGGGCACTGAATGGCGCAAGGCTTCCAACAGGCCGGCGACACCCCCAGGGAGCCACACCCGGGCCAGCGGCTGGGCAACCGCTACGAGCTGCGCCAGCGGGTGAAGGCCGGACGGGGCATCTCCACCTGGCAGGGGTTGGACCTGCTCACGCACGAGCGCGTGCTCGTGAAGGTCACCCCGCTGTCCGCCTTCGTCCCCACGGCCCGCCACCGGCTGGAGCACGAGGCGGAGGTGCTGGCGCGGCTGCACAACCCGGCGCTCGTGCCCGTGCGCGACCTGGGCACGTCCGATGACCTGCTCTACCTCGTCACCCCGTGGGTGGACGGCGAGACGCTGGAGGCCCGCCTGGAGCGCGGCCCCCTGTCCCTGCCGGAGGCCATCATGCTGGGCCAGCGCCTGCTGAAGGCGCTCGCGGAGGCGCACCGCGAGGGCGTCCTGCACCGCGACGTGAAGCCCTCCAACATCCTGGTGCGCGACCACCCGATGTCCGCCGCGTGGCTCACCGACTTCGGCCTGTCGCGCAGCGAGCGGTTGGACCCGTCCCTGCGGGATTTGCCCGTGGGCACGGCGCGCTACCTGTCGCCGGAGCAGGCGGGGCTCATCAACCGGCCGGTGGAGGCGCCGTCGGACCTGTACGCCGTGGGCCTGGTGCTCTTCGAGGCGCTGTCCGGCCGCCCCGCGCTGGAGGGCGCGACGGTGGGCGAGGTGCTCCGGCTGCACCTGACCGCGCACCCGCGCCTGCGCCCCGTGGGCGTGGAGGTGCCGCTGGCGATGGAGGAGCTCATCGCGCGGCTGAGCCAGACCGACCCGCGCGACCGCTACCAGACCGCGGACGCCGCGCTCGCGGACCTGAACGCGCTGGAGGCCGCGCTGTCCCGGGGTGAGGCGGAGCCCGCGCTCGTCACCGGCGCGCACGACCACCGCCAGAGCCTCACCGAGCCGTCCTTCGTGGGCCGCCGCGAGGAGCTGGCGACGCTGGAGCGCGAATTGGAGCACGTGAGCGAGGACGGCTCGCGCGCCGTGGTGGTGGAGGGCGAGTCCGGCGGCGGCAAGAGCCGGCTCTTGGAGGAGTTCTCCGCCCGGGCCGTGGGCCAGCGCGCGTGGGTGCTGCATGGCCAGGCGCAGGACCAGGCCGCGCAGCGCCCCTTCCAGCTCTTCGCGGGCGTGGCGGAGGGCATCGCCGCGCAGGCGCGCGAGGACCCGGCGCTGGGCGCGCTCTTGCGCGAGAGGCTCGCGGGCCAGGAGGCCGGTCTGTGCGCGGTGCTGCCTCCGCTCACGGAGGTGCTCGCCCCCGGCCCGCGGGCGCCGCGCGCGCAGGGGCTGGGGCCGGAGTCCCTGAGCGAGAGCCGCAGCGTCTGGAGCCTCACGGCGCTGCTCAACGCGCTGGGCACGCCGGACGCGCCCGCGGTGGTGGTGCTGGAGGATTGCCAGTGGGCGGACACGCTCACGCTGCGCGCGCTGGAGGCCTGGTCCCAGGGCCGCCGCGCCGGGGACGGGCGGCTCTTGCTCATCGTGTCGTTCCGCAGCGAGGACATCCACGCGGACCACGTGCTCCGGCGGCTGGCGCCGGGCGAGCACCTGAAGCTGACCGCCTTCGGCGCGGCGGAGGTCGCGCTGCTGGCGGAGTCCATGGCCGGCGTGCTGCCACCGGAGGCCGTGGAGCTGGTGACGCGGCTGGCGGAGGGCAACCCGTTCATGGCCTCCGCGGTGCTGCACGGGCTGGTGGAGGACGGCGTCCTCATGCCCGGTCCGGACGGCTGGCGGGTGCAGCCGGAGGCGATGGCGCACGCGCGCTCGTCGCGCCAGGCGGCCACCTTCCTGGTGCGGCGCCTGCGCCTGTTGCCGCCGGAGTCCCTGCACGTGCTCAGCGTGGGCGCGGTGCTGGGCAAGTCCTTCGACACGCGCGCGGTGGCGGCCCTGTCCGGCACGCCGCTGGAGGCCGTCACCACCGCGCTGGAGCCGCCGCGCCGCCGGCACATGCTGTGGACGGAAGGCACGCGCTCCACCTTCGTGCACGACAAGCTGCGCGAGGTGCTGCTGGACCTGCTGTCCCCGGAGGAGCGCCGCGAATTGCACCGGCTGGCCGCGCGCGCCGCGCAGCAGTCCGTGCCCAATGATCCGTTCGAGCTGGCCTACCACTTCGACGCGGCGGGAGAGAGCGCGCAGGCCCTGCCCTGGGCGCTGGTGGCCGCGGAGCAGGCGCGCCAGCGCTTCTCACTGGACACCGCGGAGGTGAACTACCGCATCGCCGAGCGCGGCGCTTCAGGCGCGGACGCGCGCACCCGCTACCGCATCGCTTCTGGCCTGGGCACCGCGCTGATGATGCGCGGCCGCTACGACGAGGCGCAGCGGCAGCTGGAGGCCGCCCAGTCCCTGGCGCACGACCGGCTGGAGCAGGGCCGCACGCTGGGCCACCTGGGCGAGCTCGCCTTCAAGCGCGGCCAGACGGTGCAGGCCAACGCCTACCTGGAGCAGGGCCTGAAGCTGCTGGGCCGCTGGGTGCCGCCCGGCACGCTGGCCACCGGCGCCAGCGCCGCGTGGGAAATCCTCACGCAGGCCGCGCACACCGTGGCGCCGCGCCTGTGGCTGGGCCGCAAGTCCCTGGCGGACGGCGAGGAGGACCTGCTCGCGGTCAACCTCTACAGCCGGCTCGCGTACGGCTACTGGTACCAGCGCGGCCGCGCCGCGGTGCTGTGGGCGCACCTGCGCGACATGAACCTGGCGGAGCGCTACCCGCCCACGCCGGAATTGGCGCAGGCGTACTCCGCGCACTCGCCCGCGCTCACCACCCTGCCCTGGTTCCAGCGCGCGTACGCCTACGCCAGGAAGTCGCTGGCCCTGCGCCAGCAGCTGGGGGACGTGTGGGGCCAGGGCCAGTCGCTGCACTTCTATGGCCTGGCCCTCTACGCGTCGTCGCGCTTCAAGGAATGCATCGAGAAGTGCCGCGAGGCGGTGCGCCTGCTGGAGCGCACCGGCGACCCGTGGGAGGTGAACAACGCCACCTTCCAGATCGCCATGTCGCTCTACCGCCTGGGCCGCCTGAAGGAGGCCGCGGCGGTGAGCCAGAAGCTGCACGCGGCGGCGCTCGCGCTGGGGGACCGGTACTCGCTGCGCCTGGGCCTGGAGGCGTGGGCCAAGTCCACCGGGGGCCGCATCCCCGCGGCGCTGCTGGAGACGGAGCTGGCGGCGCCCACCGCCACCGACCCGCAGTCCTTCGCGGGCGTGCTCCAGGCGGAAGGCCTGCGCCTGCTGCGTGAGAACGAACCCGCGAGGGCCGCGGAGGTGCTGGAGCGCGCCGAGCGCGTGGTGGAGGACGCGCACCTGCGGCAGGAGTACGTGGCCCCCATCACCCCGTGGCTCGCCACCGCGCGCAGGCGCCTGGCGCAGCAGGCCAGCCCCCTGAATCCGAAGGAGCGCGACCGGCTCTTGAGGGAGGCGGACGGGGTGGCGAAGCGCGCCCACGCCGTCGCGCGCACCTACCGCAACAACCTGCCCCACGCGCTGCGCGAGCGCGGCCTGATGTGCGCGCTGCGAGACCGGCCCGCCCGGGCCCGCAAGCACCTGGACGAGTCGCTGCGCGTGGCGGAGCAGCTGGAGATGCGCCAGGAGCGCGCGCTGACGCTCCAGGCCCGCGGCGAGGTGGGCCGGGCCCGCGGCTGGCCCGGCGCTTCGCGCGACCTGGAGACGGCCGCCCGTGAGTTGGAGGCCATGGAGGACGGCCTGCACCGCGAGGCCGGGCACGCCACGGCCGGCGTGGAGACGCTGTCGCTGGTGGACCGCTTCCCGCGCGTGCTGGAGGTGGGGCGCAGGCTCGCCTCCGCCCTGTCGCGCGAGGCCGTGTTCGAGACCGCCCGCCAGTCCATGCAGGAACTCTTGCGCGCGGAGAGATGCGCCGTGGTGGACCCGCGCGCGGTGGTGTCCGAGGAGGACGCGAAGAACCAGGGCCTCAGCCGCACCGCGCTCGCGCGCGCGCTGGAGACGGGCCGCATCACCGTGCTGGGCCAGGGCCTGCCCGGCGGCATCAGCGAGAGCATGGAGCTGCTCGGGGTGCGCTCGCTGCTGTGCGCGCCGCTCCAGGTGCGCGGCAAGACGGTGGCGTGCGTGGTGGCCAGCCACCGCAAGGTGGGCGCCCTCTTCGGCGAGGACGAGGAGCGCCTGGCGTCCTTCGTGACGGTGCTCGCGGGCGCGGCGCTGGAGAACGCGGAGAACTTCGAGCGCGTCGCCGCCCTCTCCGAGGAACAGGGCCGCCTGTACCGGGAGGAGCAGGAGGCCGTGCGCCGCCGCGACGACTTCCTGTCCATCGCCGCGCATGAGCTGAAGACGCCGCTCACGTCCCTGCAGCTGCACATCCAGGGGCTCCAGGCGAAGGCCCGGGGCGCGCCCATGCCGCCGGAGAAGCTGACCGCCAAGCTGGAGTCGGCCTATTCGCAGACGCAGCGGCTGGGGAAGCTGGTCAACGACCTGCTGGACATCTCCCGCATCGCGCAGGGCCAGCTGCACATCAAGCGCGAGGACGTGGACCTGGTGACGCTGGTGCGCAACCAGCTGGAGCGCAGCCGCGAGGCCCTGGTCCGCGCCGAGTGCGAGGTGCGCTTCCACGCCAGCGAGCCGCGCCTCATCGGCCACTGGGACGCGCTCCGGCTGGAGCAGGTGGTGGGCAACCTCTTGACCAACGCCATGAAGTACGGCGCGGGCAAGCCCGTGGAGGTGACGCTGGACGGGGACGCCACGGGCGTGCGGCTGGAGGTGCGCGACCACGGCATCGGCATCGCGGAGGAGGACCGGGCGCGCATCTTCGAGCGCTTCGAGCGCGCGGTGTCCGTGCGCCACTACGGCGGCTTCGGGCTGGGCCTGTGGATCGTCCGCGAAATCGTGCAGGCGCTGGGCGGCAACATCGACGTGGCCAGCGCCCCGGAGCAGGGCTCGACCTTCACGGTCACCCTGCCCCGCTCCGGCTCACCGGTGCACTGACTGACTACCGGCGCGTCACTTCCAGGTAGATGACGTTGTCCTGCGAGTCGCGGAACAGCCGCACGTTGTCCACCAGCTCCAGCGGCGTCTCCGACAGGAGGCTCCGCATGCCGTCCTCGTCCCGGTAGGTGAGCCACCAGTCCATGAAGGCCTCCATGTAGCCCGTCTCCGGCGGGTGCACCGCGAAGTTGGCCACCAGCAGGCGTCCGCCCGGGCGCAGCATGCGGAAGAGCAGCGCCGTGAGCCGGGCCGCCACGGAGTCCGACAGGTAGTCGTACAGCCCGGCGGAGTACGCGAAGTCCAGGTCCTCGAACACCGCCTTGCCCGCGAGCAGGGCGCGGACCGAGCCGCACACCGGCCGCACGATGCCGCCCGGGTGCAGGCGCGAAATCTCCGCCAGGCTCACCGGGTCCTGGTCGAACGCGATGAGCTCCTGGAGCCTGCCCTCCGCCACCGCGCGCGACGACTCGGCCTCGCGCAGGTGCCCGCACGCCACGGACAGCACGCGCCCGTCGGGCCGCCGCGCGGCCGTCGCGTCCATCATCCGCGCGAGCAGCTCCCGGCGCTCGCGCACGCTGCGGGCGGAGGGCTGCCCGTGCATGTAGCGGTAGATTTCACGGCCCGCGTGCAGCTCGTCCGCCGCGTGGTCCATGTAGAGGTAGTCGATGAGGGCCGCGTCGCCCGCGTAGCCGCGCGGCCGCTCGAAGGCGTGCCGGGTGAAGGGGCACTGGTGCAGGAAGGGGCGCATGGGGTGCTTGCGCGCCAGCTCCTGGCAGAAGCGCTTCCACACCTCCGGGCTCCACTGCCGCCGCCTCTGGATGAGCCCTCCGTGCAGGGCGGTCATCCCGGCGTGCAGCGTCTCGTCCGGGCCCTGCACCATCCGGGAGTGCAGGGTGTCCAACCACTCCCGCGCCTCCATGAGTGCTTCCTCGGGTGGGAGCAGGTCCCCCCTGAGCAGCGGGTTCACCAGGACAAGGTGGTTGGCTTGAGGCGCGACCGGCAGAGCCGCGCCGTGGACCGACAGGAAGGGCTGGCGCATAGGCATCATCCCGACAACCTGTAAGCAGAGGGCATCTACTTCCCGGGCCTCCGCCTTTCGCCGGGCCCCGCTCCGGCCAGCCGGACGGGCCCCTGGAACGGCCCGGCCGAAGCCCTCGGGGGACGGTTCTACCCGCAAGGCCCGACAATCCTTCCCCCGGGCGGAGGGATTGCGGGGGGCGCGGTATCCGGCGACAGGCACTGCGGTTAGGATGGCGCGCCCCGCCTGGAAGAGAGAGCCGCAAGCCGCGCATGAAGATTGAAATCGCCCACCTGCCCCACGACATCATCGAGATCATCTATCCGTCGGAAGTGACGCCGAAGGACGTGACCGAGTACGTCGAGCAACTGAAGAAGGACATCACCGCCCGTGGGGGCGCGGAGTGGTCCGCGCTGGTGGACCAGTCCAAGCTGCGGGTGATGCCCGCCTCGGTGGTGGGGGAGATGGCGCGGCTGAACGCCTACGCCCAGCAGCGCGGCATGAAGCGCTCCGCGCGCGTGGTGAGCGACCCCGGCAGCGGCCTCCAGGCCTGGCGCATGACCAAGAACGCCGGCCTCACCATCCCCGCGAAGACCTTCGAGACCCGCTCCGAGGCGCTGTCCTGGCTCGAAG
>NZ_RAWL01001417.1:0-393 GCF_003668885.1 Corallococcus sp. AB049A
CTGCTTCGTTGTCGGGTCCTCTTCCTCTTTCCACTGCTGAATCAATTCATCCACAGTGACGGCCGCTCTCAGGATCATGCAACCGTTGGCATAGCTCGCATTTGTCGAGCGGCCGGCGCTGTAAAACAGATCGGGGCCCAGCTTGCGGCTCGATTGGCGATCCTGCGCCCATCCAGCGAAGTTATCGGGATCGAATCGAGTGAAATCGAACTTGATGACCAGCGACAGGTCCGACAACGCCATGTAGGTCGCCAGTTCCTTGATCAGCATCGTCACAACAACCGCGCCGGTTTCCGATTCCGGGGCTTTGAGCCAGATCACCCTGATTACGTCTTCAATATCTCCCTTACTATCGAGGCGCGAGTAAGCGCTACGCTCGGGCACCCAGTATAG
>NZ_RAWL01001418.1:0-393 GCF_003668885.1 Corallococcus sp. AB049A
CCGGCATGGTGATTGTCTGTGATGGCACCGAAGCGGCGGCGAAGCGGATTGGCCGCGTGCTGTGGAACGACCCGGCCACTGGCGTGATGCGCCATGCCGATGCGGGGTATGGCATCGCGATCGACTGCGCGAAGGAAAAGGGACTGGATCTGCCGGGAATCCTCGGCTGATCACGGAGGTACCGGCCAGCGGCCGGCACTACCGAAACGTGTGGTAGTGCCGGCCGCTGGCCGGCTCTCCCCGATGCGGGAATCGGCGGCCTTGACCCGCTCGTCGGTCGTGACCAACATGCGCCATCACCGCTGATGGATCACCGCGATGTACCGCACGCTCGCTGCCGCACTGCTCTGCACGCTGTTTGCGATCCCGCCCGCTTCGGCGCGTGACGTCCCC
>NZ_RAWL01001419.1:0-393 GCF_003668885.1 Corallococcus sp. AB049A
GGTTCGGCAGCACGAACAGGTTGGCGCGGCCCTGCAGGGTCGAGCCCGGCAGCAGCTTCTGGCGCAGCGCTTCATCCCATGCGGTGTCGCCCTGCATTTCGCCGTCCACGTTCAGGCGCGGGTTGCGCTTGAGCAGCAGCTCGCGCACCTGGCGCATCTTCAGCGCGTCCTTCGAATCGTGGCTGCCGAAGTTGGAGTGCGACAGCAGCGCCACCTTCGGCTCGATGCCGAACAACTTCATGCGGTAGGCCGCCTGCAGGGTCGCTTCGCACAGCTGCTCGGCGGTCGGGTCTTCCTGCACGTGGGTATCGACGAAGAAGAACACGCCCTGCTGGTTGATCACGCTGGTCATCGCCGAGGTCGAGGTGACCTTCGGCTCCAGCGGCAGCACGC
>NZ_RAWL01001420.1:0-392 GCF_003668885.1 Corallococcus sp. AB049A
GTCTTTATACCATCAAAGCCGATTCTAAACACTGACGCATATATTTGCCCAGTGTTCAACTCTGGTTTCATGGAAACCTCGCAGAACGGGCTCCTTACATCGACTGACATGGATCTAAGCTTCTCACAGGATGTTGGGGATTCGGATCTAGAGGACGAGGAGGATGCCGCAGAAGGGCAAGGGGATGATCATCCCGATGATGATCACACAAACAACGGCATATTAAGAACAGACCTCAATTTGCCTGTGCCTGAGGAACATGAGGAGCCTGATCCTGACACTGAGGAAAATTCTCATGAGCCTCTGCCCAAGCCTTCCCTTCCTTCGAGCCCGCATACGCCTCGCAATCTTGTTTTGTCCCAGCCCTTGATCATGGTTCCCACATCCACAAC
>NZ_RAWL01001421.1:0-392 GCF_003668885.1 Corallococcus sp. AB049A
GTACGCACCACTTGAATGTCATTTTGATAGTAGTGATGGTTTGCGGGGTCGAACAGCGTGAATGTGGACCGGGAAGAGGAACAGCCTTGAATTGGCGTGTGCAGCTACACTCCTCTCTCGTTCGACACGGATTTCCATTCATGTAAGATGTTGCTTGTCACGGGTCTCTGATATGGGCCCACAAACAACAGACGTCTTTCAGATGCCCCTTTCAATGAAGCTCTCAACCACACCCGCCGCCGTGAGTGGATACTCCTTCAAAAAGACCTCGTCCCCATCGACGAACGTATTCGGCTGCACGAAGATCTTGCGTGGCTGTTTCTTGCGAATCACGAGGTCTCGGAGCTCGCCATCCCATCCGTCGAACGGTGTCGTGAGACGGGTGTAGAAAT
>NZ_RAWL01001422.1:0-392 GCF_003668885.1 Corallococcus sp. AB049A
GTACATGGCGAGCGCGTTGGTGTTGAATGCCGCCATGGCCTGCGTGATGCGCGCCTGCCAGTCGGCGCTCTGGAACAGGATCAGCAAATCGTCCCCGCCCACGTGGCCGAGAAAATCCCGCGTGGGTTCGCATGCGTTGGCCAGCACGGCGGCGGCCATCTTCAGCATCTCGTCGCCCTGCCAATAGCCGTACTGATCGTTGAAGGGTTTGAAGTGGTTCAGATCCACATAGCAGGCATAGAACTCCGCGCGCGCTTCCAGCAAACGTTCAATGTGCAGGTTCAACGGAATGTTGCCCGGCAGGAACGTAAGCGGGTTGGCGTAGCGCGCGGCCTCGATGCGGATTTCGGTCACGGTGCGCACCAGTTCTTCGCCGGTGCCCAGGCCCAGGT
>NZ_RAWL01001423.1:0-392 GCF_003668885.1 Corallococcus sp. AB049A
CGCTGGCACAGATGGAACTATCTGAGCAGGAAAGTTATCTTGAGACAAAACAACAATTGGAAAACCGGCTGGTATATGGATCCTATCCTGACGTATTAAAAATGACCGCGGAAGAGGACAAAAAAGATTATCTCAAGGAAATGGTGAATGCCTATCTGCTAAAAGATATTCTGATGTTCGAACAGGTGAAATATTCTCACAAAATGTTGCAGCTGCTACAACTGATCGCTTACCAGACCGGCCAGGAAGTTTCTTATGAAGAGTTGTCAAAATCGCTGCAAATTGACCGTAATACGGTCGAGCGCTACCTCGATCTGTTTTCGAAAGTTTTCATAATTTTCAGGATCGGTGGATTTAGTAAAAACCTTCGGAAGGAAGTTACCAAATCGTCT
>NZ_RAWL01001424.1:0-392 GCF_003668885.1 Corallococcus sp. AB049A
CGCCACCACTGTGAAAAATTCAGAGAGTCCGTATTGGAATGAGTTCTTCGACCTGTGCGTATAACAAGCGTCGCCCTTGAATGGCATGCTTGACTAGCACTAACCGCACTGCAGACGAGTCACTAAAGAAAGTGTCATCACAGTCACACTGTCCTGGTCTGTGGCAATCCCAACGTTCAACCAGCAGACGTCTGAGAAACCAGTCGTTGTTTTCCTGGGTAGCACGAATTTCCGAGTAGGGAATTTGATCAGTCTCGTCGTGGGCGAAGAAGGTGAGTCTCACATTTGCTCATGATGCTCAAACAGTTCACTGAAATGAAGCAGAGGAGGTTCAATCTCAACTCGTAAACGCCGTCTTGAAACCTGCCCCGTGGTTGACGATGAAATTGACG
>NZ_RAWL01001425.1:0-392 GCF_003668885.1 Corallococcus sp. AB049A
AAGAAGGGATTTCCAAAAATTCCTACGTGATAGGCAACTAGCCAGTTTTTCTTTCTTTAGCAGGGGCAAAGCCGCGGGCATAAGCTAGTTTACCTATAAAACTCAAGTGGAATGCGCGAATTTGCATTTGAAATTTATCATGACCTTCTAGGAAAAGGAAAACATCGTGAGGTTACCTGCGTAGTCCATCCTGCGAGGCAAACCAGAGAACTGGACCTACGTGGGAACTATAGCCCAAGCCCTCTTATACTGTGTGCCCACATTCGGACGTTAATTATAACCACGAAAACAACAGTCATGTTTTTTGTTAATTCAGGAAGTCGAGTGAAAAAGATGCTTACATGTACACTATCGGCGACCGGCGGGCGAATGCGCTGGCAAGTCGGTGACCC
>NZ_RAWL01001426.1:0-391 GCF_003668885.1 Corallococcus sp. AB049A
ATTTTCCACAGTAAGCTTTTGATACAACAGAATTTATAGCAGACACACACAAATTAAAGTGAAATTATCGCTATCATAAATCACTCTGTAGAAAGCTCACGTGCTGTGTTATTCGATAAGCGTCTTTAGCGAAGGATTGACAATTACGCCAAATTATTTAGCATGTAGGCAAGCTCCTACAAAAGGATTTACTGTTGCCGATAGATATACCCTACATTATAATAGATGAAGGTTTTTTTTAATGGAATTCTACAAAGGTTTTAGTGGCTACGTTGCTTAAAATAACTGGCTGACAATCATTGCCTTGGCGCGAAAAAAAACATGTTTATTTACGTTTAGGCCGGAATGCAATGACTGTTACGTTGCCCCAAGTACCGAAATGAAGTAGGGT
>NZ_RAWL01000144.1:0-19064 GCF_003668885.1 Corallococcus sp. AB049A
GCCCCCGCCCGCCCATTCGTGGAACACACCAGGCAGCTTGCGAGCCACCACGCGTCCCGAGGGCGTCCCCATGAGCCACACCGCTGGCGCCTTGCACGCCGTGCCCTCGCACAGGGCATGCGAGAGCAGCGAGCGGGACTGGTACGAGCCGAAGCCCGTCACGGACACCCCTGACGAGGACCGCACCGTGCCCACCACGCCCCGGAAGCCTTCGTCCCACTGGAAGTCTGGCGTCACGTCCGCGTCGCGCTCCTCGGGCGAGCAGGCGCCTTCTCCCAGGAAGCACCAGCGCTCCACGCCGCCCGGCGCGCGCACGGCGTCGTCGGGCAGGAAGCCGTCCGGCGTGGGCAGCCCGGTGGTGTCCAACGTGAGGCGCTGTCCAAAGCCCAGCCGGTACGAGCCCACCAGCACCGAAGCCCGCTCGCCTGACCACTGACCGTGGAACTTGGGCACGGCCACGGACACGCCAGGCGCCTCCGCCACCAGCGCCCGCCGGTTCACGTCCCGGTGCACCGCGCCCAGCCGCCTTCGCGTCAGTGACGTGAGCAGCCCCA
The DNA here is from genome assembly GCF_003668885.1 of Corallococcus sp. AB049A. Classification (NCBI taxonomy): domain Bacteria; kingdom Pseudomonadati; phylum Myxococcota; class Myxococcia; order Myxococcales; family Myxococcaceae; genus Corallococcus; species Corallococcus sp. AB049A. The sequence goes on from NZ_RAWL01000144.1 coordinate 555, forward strand.
CTCTCCAGCCCTCTGGTCCCGCGACGCGCACCTGGAGCGCCATCGGCGGCAGCACCGGATCCGACGCGGCGAACGCCGTCAGCAGCCGCGCATCCCCTGTCACCCGCTCTGGCGCCGACGTCAGGAAGGGCGCCAACCGTCTTCGCTCCTCTGGCGTCAGCCCCCCGTCCACGCGCGCGTACGTCAGTCCCGGCAGCGCATAGAGCGCGGCGCGCGACGCATGCGCCGGGTCCACCCCCGAGCGCCGCAGCACCAGCAGCGCCGACAGCGTCTGAGCCGTGATGGCCCCGTCCTCCCTCAGCGCGAGCAGCGCCTGCTCCCCCGTGTCCTCGGGGTCGACCTCATAGGACGCGGCGAACCCAAGGAAGGGCACCCCCAGCAGGAACAGCCACACGCAGACGAGGACGGAACGCACGCGGCGGGCCCTCTGCACGAGCGGGACCACCCTTCCCTACAGAGAAGGAACGACGCGCGGTCCATCCCTTCCCCGGACCCGGCGTCCAGTCCAGGGACGGCGGCCCACGAGCCTCCACGTGGGCGTGGGCCGGTGCGGCTATGCTGCGGTGACATCTTCGCGAGGCCGGAGCCGTCCGGCCCCAGAAACAGCGCATGGGCTACGTCCACATCCTTCGCCACTTCCCCTCTCCGCAGGAGGGGTTCAACCGCACCGTCCGCATCTACACGCCGGACACCTACGACGCCTGGCAGGACCACCGCTTCCCGGTGCTCTACATGCACGACGGGCAGAACGTCTTCGCGCATCCGGAGTCCGCCGTCTTCGACACGTGGTGCGCCAACCGCGTCGCGGAGGAGAACGTCCAGGCGGGGCGCATGGAGCCGTGGATCATCGTCGCGGTGGACTCGGGCCCCGGGCGCTTCCAGGAGTACTCGCCGTGGGACGAGCCGCGCAACGGCGTGTCCGCGCGCGGCGAGGCCTACGGGCGCTTCCTCGTGGAGGAGCTGAAGCCCTACATCGACCGGACGTACCGCACGCGCCAGGGCAGCGAGTGGACCGGCGCGATGGGCTCTTCGCTGGGCGGCCTCATCTCGCTGTATCTGGGATGGAGGTTCCCGCAGGTGTTCGGTCGCATCGGCGCGCTGTCGCCCACGGTGATGTGGAGCCAGGGCCGCCTGTTCGACGCGTGGCGCGAGCACAGCCACCGCTGGTCCCGCATCTACCTGGACGCGGGCGACACCGAGTTCATCCACGCGGGCGGCCTGCCCCTGGACTACGGCCGGGGCACGCGCGACTTCTTCAAGCACCTCAAGGGCCTGGGCTACGGAGACCACGAGGTGTCGCTCGTGCTGGAGCCCGGCGGCGAGCACCACGAGAAGGACTGGCAGCGCCGGCTGCCGGGCGCGATGCAGTGGCTGCTCGGGTGAGCGTCTTCTCGTGACGCGCCGGCCCCGCTCGGTGCCGCCCGAACAGCGGCAGGTCTACGTGCAGGTCGTGGAAGGCCTGCTCCAACATGGTCTGAAGGGCCAGGTGTCCCCCCGCCTGCGTGAACGGCTGCGCCAGGCGGGCGTGGACCTGGACCGGCCGCTGTTGCCGCTCTACCCCGTGCCGCTCTGGGCGCGCTGCCTGGAGATCGTCGTCGAGGAGGTCTACCCGGGCATGCCCAAGGTGGAGGGCTACGCCCGGCTCGCCCGGGCGCACGTGGAGGGCTACGGCGCCACGCTGCTGGGGCGCGCGGTGATGGGCGTGATGCGCGTGCTGGGTCCCCGGCGCGTGGTGCAGCGGATGCCGGAGGTCCTGCGCGGCACGGACAACTACACGGAGGTGAAGCTGGTGGAGCGCGGCCCCGCGCACTTCGAGCTGCACTTCAACTCCAGCCTCAAGGGGCCCGGCTACGTGGAGGCCCTGCTGGAGGCCCTGCTGGCCGTGGGCGGCGCGAAGGCGCCTTGCGTGACGAAGCTGTTCGACGACGGCGAGCGCAGCGAGTACGCGCTCACCTGGATCCAGGAGCCGTAAGACTCACGTCGCCTGGATGAAGCGCACCGCGTCCCGCATGGACTCCAGGTCCGGGTGGCGCGTGAGGTACATCTCTTCACCCAGCAGCGAGTGGTAGATGGGCGGCAGCTCGCGGTGCAGGAGCAATGACTTGCCCAGCCGTTCGACGATCTGCGCGTGCGAGTGCTTGTAGCGCCGGCCGTGCCGCCGGGCGCTGTGGCAGACGTGGTGGCGCGGGATGTACTGGAAGTCCGCCACCGGGTCGCCGGTCACGACGCGCGCATAGAGCCGGTACACGTCGATGTCGCACGTGTAGTTCATCATGTCCGTCATGAAGCCACCGGGCGGGCGGAGGTTGGCCTCCAGCACGACGAAGCGGCCATCCGGCAGGCGGAAGAACTCCAGGTGGAACCAGCGCTCGCGCAGGCCGAACGCGGCGACGACCTGGCGGCCCAGCACGTCGAGCGCGGCGGGGATGTGCTGGAGGCTCCAGAAGGAGATGTCGCGCCGTTCGGTGACGGTCTCCATGCCGCCGTCGCTGTACTCGTGGCTGAGGTTGAAGACGATGACGCCGTGGCGGTCCACGATGCCGTCGTAGGTGACGATGGTGCCGCGCACGAAGGGCTGCGCGACGTAGGACGTGGGCAGCGGGTGCGCGAGCGCGGCGTCCACCTCCGCGTCACTGGCGACCTTGAACGTGTGGGCGGCGCCCACGCCCACGTCGGGCTTGAGCACCAGGGGGTAGCCCACGCGGGCGGCGAAGGCCTTCACCTGGTCCGCGTCGCGCACGCGCAGCAGGTCCGGGTGGGGGACGCCGGAGGCATGGAAGACCTCGGCCATGCCGGACTTGGAGCGCAGCTTGAGGATGTCCGAGGGCTGGAGGCCGGAGACGTGGAAGTCCTCGCGCAGGCGGGCTTCGACTTCGAGCCAGGATTCGTTGAGGGACTCGATGCGGTCGATGCGGCCGTGGCGCCAGGTGAGGTAGCCGGTGGCGCGCAGCAGGGCGTCCGAGTCGTTGAGGCTGGGGACGAAGAAGTATTCGCGCAGGGACTCGCGCAGCTCCGGGCGGAGGGACTCGTAGGGCGTGTCGCCGATGCCCAGCACGGTCACGCCGCGCTCGCGCAGCGCGGTGGCGAAGTGGAAGTACTGGGAGGGGAAGTGGGGGGAGATGAAGACGAAGTTCATGGCTCCTGGCGGGCGAGTCCTCCGCTGAGGGTGGACCATAGCGGCCCCGCCCGCGCCCTAGAAGCCCGGTGGGGAACAGTGTCCACCAGCGGGACTCGCGCTGGGGCTCCATCCTGGGAACACTTGCGCCATGGCGGAGGATTCCAAGGCGTTCGCGAGGGCGCGCGAAGAGATGGGAAGGCACACCATCCCGGAGCTCATCGACCTGCTGGAGAGCGAGGACGTCCGCACGCGCTTCCTGGCGGAGATGTGCCTGAGGGACGCGACGTCCACCTGACTCCACTTCCAGCCCGCGGGTCCGCGGGCCGAAAGAGAGGCAGCGGTGAAGGAGTGGCGCGACTGGTGGGCCGCGCACCGGGACACGTTCAAGAAGCGCTGGGGTTACTGCGCCAGGTCCGGGCGGTAGGTGGCCAGGGTGCAGCGCATGCGCTGGACCTGCTCCGCGCTGAAGCCGGTCATGCAGGCGTCGTCGGTCAGCTCCATGTAGTTCTGGATGGGGACCGGCACGCCGCCGCAGCTGGTGATGCCCGCGGTGCATCCCTTGTGGGAGGTGGCATTGGGAGGGGTGTCGCAGATGCGGTCGCCAGTGGAGTAGCAGTCCGGCGCCGTGGCGATGCCGCATCCCGAGTAGTACGTGTGGAACAGGCCCAGGTAGTGGCCCACCTCGTGCGTGACGGTCCGCCCCTTGTGGTACGGCACCACGGGCCCTACCCGTCCGAAGGCCTGCCAATTGATGACCACACGATCCTGCGGCTGACCGACAGCGCCCGTGGGGTCCGCGGGAAGGAAGGGCACGTAGCCTCGCGAGCCGCCAGCGCTGTTGGTGTAGATGTTCACGTAGCGCGTCGGGTCCCACGCGGTGCTGAGAAAGTAGCTGCCGGTGTCCTGGTACCAAGTCGTGTTGCAATAACGCTGGATGCCCGTGGTCGGGTTGCCCGAAGGGTCCACGGTGGCCAGGAAGAACTCGATCTTGCTGTCCACGCCACCGGCCCCCGGAGTGCCCGCCAGCGCGCGGAAGTCCTCATTGAGGACGGCAATTTGACTGTGGACCAGCGCATCCGAGACATTGCCATTCGTGCAAGCACTGTCCGCGACGACATGGACCACGACCGGGATGCGCCGCACCGCCACGGGCAGCCACTGAGGGCCAGGGACTGTTGAGTCCATGGAGCAGTCAGACGCGGTGGGAGCGAACTTCGACCCCCAGGAAGGCGCAAGCTGCGGAGCGGCGCAGCCATCGGATTCGACCGGGTGGGACGCCGCGGACAGGAGGCCGACAATCAAATAACCAGGTGTCATTTGTTCCCAGAATACCCCGGAGAAGCAGACAAGACCTCAGACGACCCGCACAATCTCCAGGATTCGAGCGGAACCGATGACTCGAGCCCCGGCATGCATGGGGATTTCCATTCCCTGCGTCAGGTGCTGCCAGGGCTCTGACAGAAGCGGCTCGATGACGGCCTCCTTCTTCTGGCCCGGCACCAGCGGTCCGGCGTCATCCAAGGTGACGAAGCCATCATCCAATGCCATCTGGCCATCGGGGGTCCGGCTTCCGATATTCCAGGAGGGCCTGAACTCTTTTCCTAGCGGTCCTTGGGTGCCTCCCTCTTCAGGAGTCGACACCCTGACCACCGCAGGATGAGCAAACGTTCTTGCATGCCTCTCTCCTGCACGGTGAACACCCGGAGCAAGAGTAGCGTCATTTCATGCGCCGCGATAGGCTGAGTCCTGGAGGAGATGGCATGCATCTTCACGCATTGCGGATCAAGAACTTCCGCAGACTCAAAGATGTTCAAATCGACCTAGCGCCAGACATTTCGATCTTTGTCGGCGCCAACAACAGCGGGAAAACATCTACCGCACAGGCGTTCCAACTGTTCATGGGAGCATCAAAGGAACGCTTTTCCATCCATGACTTCAATGCAGGTTGTTGGGCTGAAATTAACGCGTTCGGCGAACGCATCGCAGACGCAAAGCTTCCATCGATCTCCATAGATCTTTGGTTTCATGTCGAATCGGCAGACCTCTATCGAGTCGTAGATCTCTTACCGAGCTTGGATTGGGAGGGCTCGATCGTAGGCATTCGAATAGAATTCGCAGCGGCGGATGAGGCTGCGCTTTTAGTTCGGTTTCATGAAGCGCGCGCAAAGGCGCAAGCAAATGCTCAACGTGGCTCGTCCCGGATCAATGGGGAAGATTACAAGCCCCAACCACGCGTCCTCTACGATTATCTGGTCGACAATCTTCGCCGCGAATTTGAACTACGATACTACGTACTCGACCACGCTCGCTTCGACAAATCATTCATCGAAGCCTCAGACTACATCCCGCTGCGCTTAAGCTCTGACAAGGGCCGTAGCGGGAAGGAAGTTTTGGATTCTCTCCTGTGCGTTGATTTTCTCAATGCACAACGCCACCTGTCCGACAGTTCCGAGGGAAGCCGTACTGAGGATCTGTCGCGCCGACTTAGTCGTTTCTACAAGCGCAACCTCGAGAAGCGCGAAAACGATATCGATGCAATACGCTCGCTAGAAGACTCTCAAAGCGAACTCAACAAGCACCTAGAACGAGTGTTCGAACCAACGCTGTCTCGGCTAGCAACACTGGGGTACCCCGGACTGGCAAACCCTCGGCTAGTTATCAAGTCGGCTCTGAACCCGGCCACGATCATGAGCAGTCATGACGGAGCACGAGTTCACTACGCCCTCGGAAACCAGCAGGACGGTGGTGAAGTACCGACCCTTCCAGACCGCTACAATGGTCTCGGGCTTAAGAACCTTATCTACATGGTCGTCGAGTTGCTCGATCTTCATGCCCAATGGATGGACCTTGATGAGAATCGTCCACCACTTCACCTCATATTCATTGAGGAACCGGAAGCCCATCTCCACGCTCAACTGCAACAGGTATTCATCCGCAAAATCCTTGACATATTATCAATTGATGGCGACGACCAAGCACATTATTCCAGCCAGCTAGTTATCACGACGCACTCGCCGCACATTCTCTACGAGCGGGGATTTCGACCAATCCGATATTTCCGCCGTCGCGACTCGGGAGTGGCTCAAGCCTCCGAGGTGCTGAGCCTGTCCACCTTCTACAACGGAACCGATGAGTTGACGCGGGATTTCCTAGAACGGTACCTCAAGCTCACACACTGCGATCTATTCTTCGCTGATGCAGCCGTCCTAGTGGAGGGAAACGTCGAGCGCCTCCTTCTACCTCAAATGATTGAGAACGTTGAGCCCAATCTCAAGTCTGCCTGCCTCTGTATTTTGGAGGTTGGCGGGGCATTCGGATATCGTTTTCGCGTGCTCATTGAGTTTCTCGGGCTCACTACGCTCATCATCACTGATATAGACAGTGTGCATGGCGCGAACAGCCCAACTACTCAAGGGCCAACCGGTGCGCCTGCCACCAAAAGGCCTGGTACAACTTGCATGGTGGAAACTCCCGGAGCCGAAACCTGCAACCAAACTCTCATCACGTGGCTCCCTTGCAAGAAAACCATTGCCGACCTTCAACAGGCGACCGAAGCAGACCGGACCCAGCAACCGAGTTCGGCAAAGCCGGCGCTCATCCGGGTAGTCTATCAAACGCCAGTCAAAGTCACCTGGAACAATCAAACTAAAACACTTACCGGCCGAACATTAGAAGAGGCTTTTGCATTCGAAAACCTCGACTGGTGTCAAGATCAGCAACGTAACGAACTCGACCTGCGAGTGCGCAACAGCGCCGCGCTTACAGTCCAGGAAATGGCCGAGCACCTACATAAAAAGATTACGGGGTCATTTGACAAGACTGACTTCGCTCTCGCACTGCTCGCACAGGACCCTAAGGCGTGGATAGTACCGGCCTATATCGCAGATGGTCTGCTGTGGCTCCGAGAGCAGCTCATGTTGGCCCAGCCATCCCTTCCTACCCACACGAGTATCGCCGCAGAAACCGCGCCGCCGCAGCAACAGCAAGCGCAGCTGTAGCTGTTCTGGAGGACACATGACCAGCCGGATCGAAAAGCCCGATACGGAAGCTGACCAGCAGTTACGCACTTGCCTTGAAAGGAAACCACCTGCCAGCTTTGTAATGGTGGCCGGCGCAGGTTCGGGCAAAACCACCTCGCTGGTCAAAGCGCTGGGCTACCTTGCTCGCAGTAAGGGTGCCGAACTGCGACGTCGCGGCCAGCAGATCGCCTGCATCACCTACACAGAAGTCGCTGTCGGCGAAATTTGGGCGGACGTCGGCAACGCGCCACTATTTCACGTCTCGACAATCCATAGCTTCCTATGGTCCGTGACTAGGCCTTTCCAAAATGATTTGCGCCAGTGGGTAGCAGGCAGGCTGAACGAGAAGGTTGCCGAAGCAGAAAAGAAGCTCAACAATCCGCGAACACGCTCAAATACACGCGAACAGCTCACAGCCGATATTGAGCGATACCGAACCCAGCTCAGTAAACTGGGCGAAGTCGCACGCTTCACCTACGGCACGGGCAGCCGCTATGCCGAAGGCATGCTTGGGCATGATGACGTCCTGAAGATCGGCTCAACGCTGATCGAGACTCGGCCGTTACTGCGCAAGCTGATCGCCAACCGATTCCCCTTCATTTTCGTTGACGAGAGCCAAGACACGAACCCAGAAGTTGTCAAAGCACTGAAACTGGTGGCGGACACAGCGGGCGATAATTTCTGCCTCGGTTTCTTCGGCGACCCAATGCAGAAGATCTACGCGACTGGAGCTGGAGCAATCGCGCCTAGTCCCGGCTGGGCTGAAATCAAGAAGCAAGAAAATTTCCGATGCCCGAGCAGTGTACTCCGCGTGCTCAACCAAATTCGGGCGGAGGACGATGGGTTGCAACAGGTCCGGGGGAGAACTGTCGACCGCAACGGCGTGATTGAATCCGTCCCAGGCTCTGCGCGGTTGTTCATCCTACCTGCGGACACTCGCCGAAACGAGCGCTTGGCAGCAGTACGCCGCTGGCTGGCCGATACAAACAAGGATCCACTATGGCAGAGCAACAATGAAGATGGAGATGTGCGAGTGCTCGTCCTGGTTCATCGTATGGCGGCGCAGCGTCTCGGCTTCGCTGATATTTATGCTGCGCTCAATGATGACGGTGCCCCGCCTAATCTGAAAGAGGGTCTTTTAGACGGCACAGCATGGGTCCTTCGGCCGTTCATGCTCTTCCTTCTCCCCCTTGTGCTTGCAGCTCGCCAAGGTGCTGACTTCGAGGTTATTTCGGTCCTACGCCAACACTGTCCGCTCTTCGAAAACGAGCGCATCGCCAACCAGAACACGGCTCAAGTGCTATCGCGCCTCAAGAAGGATGTCGAGCACTTGGTGTATTTAATTGGCGACCAGCCCAATCATTCAATCAAAGAGGTGCTTACATTCCTCCGCGATCGCGAGCTTTGCTCTTTGGACGAGCGTTTTACACATTTCCTCTCAAGCCCATCTAGTGAAACCACCGCTCCCGACACAAGCGCAGAGCATGCAGCAGTGAACCGATTCCTCGCCTGCCCTGCCGCACAATTGTGGGGATATCGCACTTACATTGAGAATCAGTCCCCATTCGCTACTCAACAGGGTGTCAAAGGAGCTGAGTTCGAGCGCGTGCTCGTTGTCCTGGATGATGAAGAGGCCGATTACAATCTTTTCTCCTACGGGAAGTATTTTGGATTCTCCCCTCTATCAACCAAGGACAAAGAAGGTCTAGATACCGGCAAGGACTCAGCAATCAGTCGAACTCGACGTCTGCTGTATGTTTGCTGCTCCAGAGCCACACAGGATCTTGCCGTTGTTCTCTTTGCGTCAAATGTAGACGCAGCGCGTGAGGCCGTGATTTCTAAAGGGCTATTCGCCCGAGAAGATGTGCACACCATTACTTTATAGAGCGCATCGGGCGGACATGAGCAATGCACATTTAGTCGATTGTCCGCATCAGATTGCGCGAACGAGACGTGCACCGCATCGCTACAGACCTGCCAGAGATCTACTCATAAGCTCGCGAGCCAAGCACTACCACTCCAGACGATTTCTCCACCGTCGCACGCGGCTACGGCAAGGTGGGCAGCATATGAGCATAGAGAGCCCGGGAGCTACTGCTCGTCATTGCAGATCCCGGAAGCTAATTCCCTCGGCGCTCAGAGCCGTCCATCACGGAGACCAGCCGCTCGCTGACTTCGGACAGGAACTGCGTTAGTCCGACCCTCACGCCGCGTTGCCTCAGCGTCTCCAACGTAGTGTCGCGCAGACATTCGCGCTCACGCTCCAGGTCGCCGGACGTGAGCTCTTCCAGCGCCTTCTTGGCATCGTTCTTCGCGCCGTGCTCACTCGCCGTCAGCCGATGAGCCTCACGAACAGGATGGAACGAGAGCCGCTGTTCCACCTTCCGCAGTGAGGCTTCTTCTTCTTTCTTGGCGTCGAAGCCGGCAAGAACCCAGCACTCCCGCTTGGGCTCTGCGACTCCGATGACGACTGCGAAGGGCCAGGGCTTGTCTCCGCGAGCCTGCTCCAGTCCAAGGCGCCGGCTCTCATCCGCGTCGCTGTCACGAATCAGCATGACCGCATGCGGCTTCGCATCCGAGTCCACGAACAGCAGGAGGGCGCGCCGAGCCACAAGAGCATCCGGCTCAGCGGGCTTGTCGCCAAAGTGCCCAAAGAGGCCCTTGAGCCCAGCCTTCTTGGCTTCTTCGCGTACGGAGGCCCAGCGCAGGAAGGGCGCTGAAGGCGTCAGCCCGCGCCAACGGCGCTGGGTATCCAGCAACTCTTCTTCGAGCCAATCGATGTCATCGACCAGAACACGGTCGGCAAGCGCGCAGGCTGTTTCCCGGTCCGCCCGGGCCTCGCAGACCACGCCGAAGTCGTACGCGGGCTCACTCATGCGGCGCTGACGCGGGTACCTTGCCGATCCAGCTCTCGCCCACGGTGCTCCAGAACTCCCCGGGGCTCATCAGGTCCTTCCACTTCTCGAACTCAGGGTGCGCCGTGAGCTTCTCGCAGCGAGCGAATCCGTTTTCCGCCAGGAAGGTCATCCGGATCTCCTCTGGCTTCAGGTAGTTCAGAATGAAGGGTGAATGGCTGGTCGCTACGATCTGTAGCTCGGGGTCGTTCTTCTGGATGGCGCGCAGGACCTCGATGAGCTTTCCCTGCGCCACGGGATGAAGAGCCAGCTCAATGTCATCCATGAGGAGAAGCTTGGGTCGTTGGGGCCCGAGCAGCACGGTCAGCAGCCCCAGTGCCATCAACGTGCCTTCGCCCACGGAGTCCGCAGGCACGCCCTTGGCGCCCTGCATGTCCAGCACGAGCCGATTTCCCCAGAGCGTCCGTTTCTCGGACACATGGGTCGTCTGTTCATCGAGGGCAATCGTTCTCAAGCTGCTCTGCTCGACTGATGCGCGTTCGACGCGAATCTTCCGCACTGTCGGCACGACCTGCTTCAGCGCAGATTCAATCTCCCCGAATAGGTCCTCATGGCTCAACTTGAGAAATGCAATTGTGGAGGCCAACCCTGTGCCGTCACTGGCAACCGCGGGCACCTGCTCCTCGCTGTATGAGGCGTCCGCCAGCTTCCTCGCCTCGAATCGCAGGAGCGTCGCTGTCCTCAAGAACTGAAGCAACTTGGTATTGGCACGGCGCAGCCCAGGCTCGGACTCCTTACTTGCCGCAAACGAAAGAGGCCCCCTCGCAACAGGTCCTCCAGCGCCCCAGACACGCACCTCACCGAGGTAGCCCTCATAGCGTGCGTCGAAAGTCAGCTCGGTGGGCTGACTCACGCCAAATGAACGAAAGCGCTCCGGAATGACTCTCTCTATCGGAAGCTCATCCGGAGGCGGGGCAAGCATGGCCGGCATCCGCAAGCCATCCAGCAGCGTCGTCTTCCCCGAAGCATTCGGTCCCACCAGCACGGTGAAGGGCTCCAGGTCCAGGTCGAGTGAGCGGTACGCCTTGAAATTGATGAACTGCACCGACTGGATCACGCGTGCACCCTCCTCCCGATGACACCTCCGCCCCGGAATCACTCACAGGGCGGAGTCCAGCACACCGCAATCTCAGCTCTTCGTCAGCGGGCGGTAGCGGATGCGGTGCGGCTCCAGGGCGTCCGGGCCCAGGCGCTTCTTCTTGTCCGCTTCGTAGTCCTCGAAGTTGCCTTCGAAGAAGAACGCCTTGCTGTCGCCTTCGAACGCCAGGATGTGCGTGGCGATGCGGTCCAGGAACCAGCGGTCGTGGCTGATGACCACCGCGCAGCCCGCGAAGCTCAAGAGCGCGTCCTCCAGGCTCCGCAGCGTCTCCACGTCCAGGTCGTTCGTGGGCTCGTCCAGCAGCAGCAGGTTGCCGCCCTCCTTCAGCATCTTCGCCAGGTGCACCCGGTTGCGCTCGCCGCCGGAGAGGTCCTTCACCCGCTTCTGCTGGTCCTGCCCCTTGAACGCGAAGCCCGCCAGGTACGCGCGGCTGGGCATCTGGCCCGCTCGGCCCAGGTCCAGGTGATCCAGGCCACCGCTCACCTCCTGGAACACCGTGTTGTCACCGTTCAGCGCGTCGCGGCTCTGGTCCACGTAGGCCATCTTCACGGTCTCGCCCACGCGCAGCTCGCCCGCGTCCGGCTTCTCCGCGCCCGTCAGCATCCGGAACAGCGTCGTCTTGCCCGCGCCGTTCGGACCAATCACGCCCACGATGCCGCCCGGCGGCAACTTGAAGTTCAGGTCGTCGATGAGCAGCCGGTCCCCGTACGCCTTGCGCAGCCCCTTCGCCTCCACCACCAGACCGCCCAGCTTCTCGCCCGGCGGAATCACCACCTCGCCCGTCGGCTCGCGCTTCTCCTGCGACTGGTTGAGCAGGTCCTCGTACGCCGCGATGCGCGCCTTGCTCTTCGCCTGACGCGCCTTCGGAGACGCACGCACCCACTCCAGCTCGCGCTTGAGCGTCTTCTGACGGTGGCTCTCCGACTTTTCCTCCAGCTCCAGCCGCTTCTGCTTCTGGTCCAGCCAGCTGGAGTAGTTCCCCTTCCAGGGCACCCCCTCGCCGCGGTCCAGCTCCAAAATCCACTCGGCCACGTTGTCCAGGAAGTACCGGTCGTGCGTGATGCACACGATGGTCCCCGTGTAGGCCTTCAGCGCCTGCTCCAGCCACGCCACGCTCTCCGCGTCCAGGTGGTTGGTGGGCTCGTCCAACAGCAGCAGGTCCGGCTTCTCCAGGAGGATGCGGCAGAGCGCCACGCGGCGCTTCTCACCGCCGGACAGCTTCGTCACGTCCGCGTCGCCCGGGGGCAGGCGCAGGGCGTCCATCGCCATCTCCAGCGTGCGGTCCAGCTCCCAGCCGTTGTTCGCGTCGATGAAGTCCTGCAGCTTCGCCTGCTCGGCGAGCAGCTTCTCCATGGCCGCGTCGTCCATGGGCTCCGCGAACTTCGCGCTCACTTCATTGAAGCGGTCCAGCGCCTGGCGGATCTCCTTCAGGCCCAGCTCCACGTTCCCCTTCACGTCCAGCTTCGTTTCGAGCTGCGGCTCCTGCGCCAGGTAGCCCACCTTCACCGTGGGGTCCGGCTTCGCGATGCCGAAGAACTCCGTGTCCACGCCCGCCATGATTCGCAGCAGCGTGGACTTGCCGGAGCCGTTGGGGCCAATCACGCCAATCTTCGCGCCCGGGAAGAAGGACAGGTAGATGCCCTTGAGGATGTCCTTGCCGTTCTTGACCTTGCGCAGGTCCTGCATCGTGAAGATGAAATTCTGGGCCATGGCGGAAGGCCTCCTGAGGATTCGCCAAAAAGTCGTGAGCGGGGCCAGCGGATAGCAGGGAGCCCCATCCGGCTCAAGGCACCTGCACAGGGCCCCGTGTCCGGTTGGACGGGGCGCGTCACACGTCCAGGAGCGAAAACGGCTGCTCGCTGACCTGCGAACCCGATTCGAAGGTGTTAGAGGAAGCGCCCCATGTCAGAGCCGACGCCCCCCGCCCTGGAGCTGAAGGGCCTCTCCAAGGCCTACGGAAAGTTCACCGCCCTCCACGCCGTGGACCTCACCATCCGCCCCGGTGAAATCTTCGCCCTCCTGGGCCCCAACGGCGCCGGCAAGACGACCCTCATCGGCAGTGTGTGCGGCCTGGTGAAGAAGTCCGCTGGCACCATGAAGGTCTTCGGCAAGGACCTGGACCAGGACCCCACCGGGCCCCGCTACCAGGTGGGCCTGGTCCCCCAGGAGATCAACTTCGACCCGTTCTTCTCCGTCGCGGAGTCCCTGCGCATCCAGCAGGGCTACTACGGCCAGCCCCGCGACGACGCGCGCATCGATGAAGTGCTCACCGCGCTCAACCTCCAGGCCAAGAAGGACTCGCTCACGCGCGCCCTGTCCGGCGGCATGAAGCGCCGGCTGCTCATCGCCAAGGCGCTGGTGCACAAGCCGAAGCTGGTGTTCCTGGACGAGCCCACCGCGGGCGTGGACGTGGAGCTGCGCCGCGACCTGTGGACGTACGTGAAGAAGATCGCCAGCGAGGGCACCACCATCGTCCTCACCACGCACTATCTGGAAGAGGCCGAGGAGCTGGCGGACCGCGTGGGCATCATCAACGAAGGCCGCCTCCTCATGACCGAGGACAAGGCCGCGCTCCTGCGCCGCTTCGGCGAGAAGCGCCTGGTCGTCACGTTCTCCCAACCGCAGGCCGCCATGCCCGCCGCGGGAACGCGCTTCGCCGCGAGCCTGTCCGCCGACGGCCGCACGCTCACGTACGTGGAGCGCGACAACTGCGCGCCCTCCGGTGAACTGCTGCGCTCGCTCTACGCGGACGGGCTGCCCATCGCGGAGGTGGAGACGCGCCGGTCCCGCCTGGAAGACGTGCTCATCGAAATCCTCCGTGGCCGCCCCTCGCAGGCCGCCTGAAACCCAGCCCCTTCGAAAAACACCCCATGAACGTCCTCGGGATGCAGACGCTGTTCGCGAAGGAGGTCCGGCGCTTCATGCGCGTGCCGGGCCAGACCGTCCTTTCGCCCCTCATCAGCACCACGCTGTACTTCATCGTCTTCGGCTATTCGATTTCCGGCCGCATCCACGAGGTGGAGGGCCACCCGTACCTGCACTTCATCGTGCCGGGCCTCGTGTTCCTGGGCATCGCGAACAACGCGTTCCTCAACAGCTCCTCGTCGCTGTTCATCACCAAGATTCAGGGCACGGTGGTGGACCTGCTGGTGGCGCCGCTGGGACCCGGTGAGCTGATGGTGGGCTTCATCGGCGGCGCCATGGTGCGCGGCCTGGTGGTGGGCCTGCTCACGTGGATTGTGGCGGCGGTGTTCTCCGGCTTCAGCCTGGAGCACCCGCTGGCGACGCTCTACTTCCTCTTGCTGTCCAGCTACGTGTTCAGCGTGCTGGGCATGCTCGCCGCCGTGTGGGCGGAGAAGTTCGAGCAGATCAACTTCTTCCCCACCTTCGTGATGCTGCCGCTCACGTTCCTGGGCGGCGTCTTCTATTCGGTGCGGGAGCTGCCCTCGCCGTGGAACCACATCAGCCTCTTCAACCCCATGGTCTACATGGTGGAGGGGCTGCGCTACGGCATGCTGGGCAGCAGCCTGTTTTCACCGCTGGTGGGTGGGGCCATCCTCGCCGTCACGGCGGCGGTCGCGACGGGCGTCACGTACGCGGTGCTTCGCTCCGGGTACAAGATGAAGGCCTAGACGCCAGAGGCCCGCCTGCCGCCTTCACGGGTAGGAGGGCGGGCCCCTCCCTGGTGGACAGGTGCTCTGTCTTTTTGGAGGTCGGCTGTTTCCCGCCCGGTGAGAAAGCGCGGTATCGTCCCGGACACCCATGGCGGTGGTCTTCGGGAAATACGAGCTGCTTCGAAAAATCGCGTCGGGCGGAATGGGACAGGTGTTCCTCGCCCGGGAGCACGGGACGGGCTTCGAGCGCCTGGTCGTCCTCAAGCTCATCTTGCCGCACCTCGCCGAGGACGAAGAGTTCCTGGAGATGTTCCTGGACGAGGCGCGGCTGGTGGCGCGGCTGTCGCACCCGAACCTCATCACCATCCTGGACCTCACGGAGATTGAGGGCCGGCACTGCCTGGCCATGGAGTACGTGCAGGGCGAGGACGTGCGCCGGTTGGACCGCTTCGCGCGCCAGCAGGAGCGCCCGCTGCCGGTGGGCCTGGTGGTCCGCATCATCGCGGACGCGGCGGCGGGCCTGTCCTACGCGCACGGTGCGAGGGACGGGCACGGCCAGCCGCTGAAGCTGGTGCACCGCGACGTGTCTCCGCAGAACGTGCTCGTCGGGTTCGACGGCGGCGTGAAGGTCATCGACTTCGGCGTGGCGAAGGCGGCCACCAGCGGTCAGCAGACGGCGACGGGCGTGCTCAAGGGCAAGTACCCGTACATGTCCCCGGAGCAGGCCAACGGCATGGCGGTGGACGGCCGGAGCGACCAGTTCGCGCTCGGCGTCGTGATGTGGGAGATGCTGACCGGCAAGCGCCTCTTCAAGGGCGACACGGACCTGATGACGCTGCGGCTGGTGCGCGACTGCCAGGTGCCTCCGCCGTCGCAGCTGAACCCCAAGCTGCCTCCGGGTCTGGATGAGATTGTCCTCAAGGCCCTGGCCCCCACGCCGGAGGGCCGCTACGCGGACTGCGCGGCGTTCCGGCTGGCGCTGGAGGACTGGGCGCTCAACCTGCGGCTGCCGTCCAGCAGCGCGCACCTGGCCGCGTACCTGCGGGAGCTGTACGCGGACCGCATCGCCACGGAGGCGGATCCGGCGAAGCTGGATCAGCTGGCCGAGGACGTGGACCTGGACTCGCAGTCCAACTCCTCGCGCGACGGGATGCCCACGTCGGGTGCGCGGGGGCAGAGTTCGTCCCGCGCGTCGAAGCTGGTGGGGCCCCCGTCCCGTCCGCCCACGCGCGTGGAGCCGGAGAAGACGCGCAACACCGCGGCCCTGATGCCGGAGCCTCCGAAGCGGCGCGCGGCCTGGCTGCCCTTCGTGGTGGGCGGCGTGGCGCTGGTGGTGGGTGGCGCGGCGGTGGTGCTGGTGCGCGGCGGCCCGGAGACGGCGACGCCGCCCCCGGTCGTCGTGGCCACGCGGCCTCCGGAAGAGGTGCGGGGCCGCGCGCCGGAGACGCCCCCGCGTCCCTCGCCGCCGGAGGACACCGCGCCGCAGCCGGTGCGCCTGATGGTGACGAGCGAGCCGCCCGGCGCCACGGTGCAGGTGGCGGGCGAGGAGCGCGGCACCACGCCGGTGGCCCTGCCGCTGGTGCCCGGCGAGCCGTCGGTGGCGGTGACGCTCGCGCTCAACGGCTACGAGCCGGTGACGCGGCAGCTGTCCGCGGCGGACGCGCCCTCCGTGGCCGTGGCGCTCCAGAAGCGGGCGGCGCGTCCGGCGCCCCAGCCGAAGAAGCCGCCCGCCGGGTCGTCGCTGGGCATCAAGACGGGGCGCTGAAGGCGCGTCAGGTGCGCTTCGCGCGCGACTCGGCGGACACGACGACGACGTAGCCGTCCGGGTCCTTGGCCCAGAACTCCCAGCGGCGCGAGCTGGGGTTCACGTGCGGCTCCTCCACCCACTCCGCCTTCAGCGCGCGCGCCGCCTCCACGCACCCGTCGAAGTCCGTGGTCTCGAACCACAGCAGCACGCCGTGCCCCCGGGGCGCCGAGTCCGGCCCCATCAGGTTCGCGTGTTCGTCCAGGTCCCACGCGTGGAGCTGGAGCACGAGCTCGCCGTTGTTCAGCAGCATCTCGTACTCGGGACCGCCGTGCCCGCTCTCGCAGCCGAGCACCGCCTGGTACCACCGGCTGCTCGCTTCGACGTCGCGCACCGCGATGAGGGGCTGCGCGCGGACGTGGCCCGTGCGGCGGGGCTTGCTCGGCATGGCGTGCTCCAGAAGGTCGTCGAAGGACGGGGCATTCGCGGCCCCGTCCTCCGGTGCTGCATGGCTACCGCTTGAAGTGCTCCGCGACGACGCTCGCCACGGCGGCGGTCAGCTTCTTGCCCGTGGGGATGTGCAGGAACTCATTGGGCCCGTGCGCGTTGCTGCCCGGCCCCAGCAGGCCCGTGATGAGGAACTGCGCCTCCGGGAAGCGCTCGCCCAGCATGCCCATGAACGGGATGGTGCCGCCCTCGCCCATCGCCATCGCCGGCTTGCCGAAGCAGGACTTGGACGCGGACTCCACCGCCTTGGACAGCCAGCCCGCCAGCGGCGGCGCGTCCCAGCCCACCGAGGCCTTGTCCCCGTCGAACGACACCTTCGCGCCGTACGGCGGGTCCTTCTCCAGCGTCTCCTTCAGCGCCTTCGCGGCCGCCTTGGGGTCCACGCGCGGCGGGATGCGCATGGACAGCTTCCACGTCGTGAAGGGGCGCAGCACGTTGCCCGCGCTCGCCAGCCCCGGCACGCCGTCCACGCCCGTCAGCGCCAGCGCCGGACGCCAGGTGCGGTTGAGCACCAGCTCCGTGCCGTCCGTCGTCACCGGGCGCGCGCCCTCCACCCAGGGGAACTTCGTGTGCAGGTCCTCGCCCAGGGTCTGCGCGGCGGCCTTCGCCTGTTGACGGCGGCCCTCCGGAATCTCCGTGTGCAGCTCCTTCACCTTGATGTGGCCCGTGGACTCGTCCTCCACGCGCGACAAGAGCTGCCGCATGATGCGCATGGAAGACGCCACCACGCCCGTCGCGTCGCCGGAGTGCACGCCCTCCGTGAGGATGTCCACGCGCAGGTTGCCGGCCACCATGCCGCGCAGGCTGGTGGTCATCCACAGCTGCTCGTAGTTCGCGCAGCCCGAGTCCAGGCACACCACCAGCGACGGCTTGCCGATGCGCGGCGCCAGCGCCTCGATGTACGCGGGCAGGTCGTAGCTGCCGCTCTCCTCGCACGCCTCGATGACGATGGCGCAGCGGGCGTGCGGCACGTTCTGCTCCTTGAGCAGCCGCAGCGCGGACAGCGACGCGAACGCGGAGTAGCCGTCATCCGCGCCGCCGCGGCCGAAGAGCTTGTCGCCCTCGCGCTTGGGCGTCCACGGCGTCAGGTCCTCGCGCCAGCCGGTCATCTCCGGCTGCTTGTCCAGGTGGCCGTACAAGAGCACGGTGTCGTCACCGCGCGTGCCCGGCACCTCCATGTAGATGACCGGCGTGCGGTCCTTGCCGTCCGCCGTCTTCAGCCGCACCACCTCCACCGTCAGCCCGGGCAGGTGCTGGGCCTGCGCGCGGCACCAGTCCGCGATGAGCTGGACGGCCTGCTCCATGTGGCCGGACTTCACCCAGTCCGGGTCGAAGGCAGGCGACTTGTTGGGGATGCGGATGTAGCGCTCCAGCGCCGGGAGGATTTCCTGCTCCCAGATGCGCTCGGACGAGGCGAGGGCTTGGTCGACGTTCATGGCGGCGCCATGCTGCCCAGCCCGGCGCCCCCTGTCGATGGAAAGCCCCGTGCCGGGC
>NZ_RAWL01001427.1:0-391 GCF_003668885.1 Corallococcus sp. AB049A
GGGCAGCGCGCAGCAGCGGGGAGCGAGCGTGGATCGCGTGCCGGGTGGAGGTGAAGCGGGCGCCCAGCTCGGCCTTGATCCGCGAGTCGGTCCAGCCGGCCACGTAGTGGCTCAGGCTGTGCTGCAGCGCGTACTCGAGGTTTTGCATCCAGCTGACCGCGTACAGGTTGTGCTCGCGTGATTGCGGGTAGGCCAGGCCGATGTACTTGTCCACCAGCTTTCCGGCGTGGATGTAGCACAGGTTCCAGCCGATCAGCAGACCCTGGTGGCGGTACAGGAACATCCGTCCCTGGCCCTGGCTGTCGGCCAGCAGGTGTTGGAAGTAGGGCAGGTCGAGCTGGTCGAAATGCACCGCGCTCTGCGCGAACACGCCCAGGTACAGCGCGTACAG
>NZ_RAWL01001428.1:0-391 GCF_003668885.1 Corallococcus sp. AB049A
GTGTAAAGCTGATCTCAGGCGAAGCATCAACAAATTCGGCGTCGTCGATGTCATCTGATGTTGAGAGTTCCATTGGCGCATCGACAAAAGCGTCGCTCGACAACATCTGCGTAGTGATTTCGGTGTGGGCATGCATCTCCTTAGCGATCTGCGCGTTTAGCAGTGCATCAGCTTCCGAGCTGGTAACATCGAGGCCCATTGTCTCGTCATGTTCTTCGCCGTCAGTCTCCACGTTCCCATCAATTTGACGACGACTCATGCCCTCGGTAAGTTCTTCCGGGACTTCAAGCTGCTGCTCGCTAGCATTCGATGTGGCGCGCTCGAAACTATCCTTGGCAACATCATCAGACGCCAGGGGCAAATCCTCGAAGAGGCTCGCGTGGTGCTGAGG
>NZ_RAWL01001429.1:0-391 GCF_003668885.1 Corallococcus sp. AB049A
CATCCTCGCCGAGGATCCAGTTCAAGGCGCGCCGGTAGGCAGCCAGGCCACGCCCCGGGTAGTCTTCGCCGACGCTCGGCAGGGTCAGCCCGGCGGCGTTGCTGATGCGGGTGTCGATCGGAATCGCATCTTCCCAGACGCGGCTGCCATGGCGGTCCTGCATGGTGCGCAGCGACTCGTTGCCGGCGCGGGTGCGGCGGTCGAACAGGGTTGGCAGGATCGAGATCGGCAGCGGCCGGCGGCGCGAACGCTCGACCATCTCGCCGGTGCGGACCATGCCATCCAGGCCGTGCAGGGCCAGTGGCTCGGCCTGGGTCGGAATGATGAGACGGTCCGCTGCGGCCAGTGCGTTGATCATCAGCAGGCCGAGCGTCGGTGCGCAGTCCAGCAG
>NZ_RAWL01001430.1:0-391 GCF_003668885.1 Corallococcus sp. AB049A
CGCCAGTCCCGCACGCCACCAACCCCGTGCCTTACGACCAGGGCCGACGAGCGTTTCGGGAGCGCTTCATTGGCGCGTGATCGGGAGTCATATGAGCCGATGCGAACTGGCCGCCGTCTTGTTGCTGCTCGCTCATCGCACCGCGCTGTGCTGGCCATCAATGGCCGGTGAAAACCAGCTACCAGACAGAGACCGCAATGAAACGAACAATAGCTTTTGCCTTGCTCATCGCAGCGATACCGCTGTCATCGCACGCGTCTTGCACTGATTGGGGATTGTATGCAGTGCAGGTAGCCCAAATGCGAAACGGCGGGCTAGCCAAAGAGGCTGCAGAGGGGATGATGTGGCAACACTCTCTCAGCGGAGCGCTTGACGGAGAGAAGAACGAGAC
>NZ_RAWL01001431.1:0-391 GCF_003668885.1 Corallococcus sp. AB049A
CCAGCAGGCATTCGGTCGCGCCTTCCAGGGCGGCGATGCGTGCTTCGAGCGTGAAGGTGGTGGGCGTGCCGTGCAGGCCGTAGGTGTAGCCGGCCTTGGTCTTCCAGTCGCGCGCGCGCATGGCTGCCACGTCGGCGAAGAAGACCGTGGAGGCCTTGTAGATGCCGGGCTGCGGCGCGGCGAAGTTCGCCGGCGGCTCGTAGGCGTGGTGGATCAGCTCGGTGACGGGCTCGCCGGATCGGCGCGGTGGTGGAGGCATCGACATGCGCGGCGGCCGGCTCAAACCGACCACTTCTTCAGCAGCTTCTCCGGGCCCATCGAGTCGTAGCCCTCGAACGGCTGGTGGATCCAGGGGTTCGACGGCAGGAACTCGACCGAATAATCAGGCGTG
>NZ_RAWL01001432.1:0-390 GCF_003668885.1 Corallococcus sp. AB049A
CACTGGTACAGCCGCAGGGCCTTGATCCAGGTGCGGAGCCCTCCGGGCTGTCCAGGCAGGTGGTCGCTCAACCGGGTTTGCGCGCGGGCCTGGTTTGCCAGCGATCCGGTGGCGTTGACGACGACAGCACCTGCGGCGTGCTTCCAGACCGGCAGGTCAACGCGATGGTTGCCAAGATAGTCGAACCCCCGTTCCCCATAGCGCTCGACAAGGGCTTCAGCCTTGGCGTGCCCGGCCAGATTGCGGGCCCCATCGCTGGCGATGACCTCGTCAAAAACGCCGAGATGATCGGCGATCGGCTGGACCAACAGCCGGTCCGAGGCGGTGCACAGGACACGCGGACGCTGCGGTGTCGCGCGCAGCATGGCCACGACACGCTCATCGTATGGC
>NZ_RAWL01001433.1:0-390 GCF_003668885.1 Corallococcus sp. AB049A
CGCGTATACTCCGCCGAGGCCGGCGCAGCATCCGCAGGGCATGCTTCCTGCAATCGTGGCAGCCTAGGTGCAGCGGACTTCGCCGACATTGATCTGGATCAACGGCGGTGCCGGCCGGCTGCGGCACACTGCCGGCACGCTTTGGGTACCCCGATGAACGCAATACCGCCACCTGTCCTGCCCGTCGCCTCGCCCGGGCTGTGCACCGAGCAGGAAGTGACCCGCCTGGTCCACGACTTCTATGCGCGCGTGCGCGAGGAAGAGCGGTTGGGTCCGGTGTTCCAGGCGCATGTCCACGACTGGCCGGAACATCTGGCGCAGCTGGTCGATTTCTGGTCGGCGATGCTGCGCGGCACGCGCCGCTTCAAGGGCTCGCCGATGTCCAAGCAC
>NZ_RAWL01001434.1:0-390 GCF_003668885.1 Corallococcus sp. AB049A
GAAGAAGAAGTGATGTCGAGGTGAGGCTCCGGAAGGATTTGCAGATCTTTTGATGTGCGCCGGGTACGCGGATGTCGACCTCCGATCTTCCTCGACTCTCAACATCTCCGTCTTTTCTCCTTCTTCAGGTACCAACTCGACCCTTCGGTGTGACGCAAGCCATCACAAAATGATTCGCCTAGTTTCAGGATACCGGTCCCTGTCTTGTTTTGTACGGTAAGACTGCAGACCTGATGAAACATGGGATACCGCGATAGCCTACCATCAATTGCGCCACTCAGCATTTCGGCCCCTCAGGTCCAAAATCTGCCATTACGCTCAGTATCGTCAAGGTCTTCCATCCAGACATTCTCTGCCGACAGATCTAATATTCGGAGAGTAGAAGAATGT
>NZ_RAWL01001435.1:0-390 GCF_003668885.1 Corallococcus sp. AB049A
GTTTTGGCCCTGGCGGAATTGGTTTTGGAAATGGCGGCTTAAATCGAAAGCCGCCGGGACATTCGATGGATCCCAAAAGAACCTGAAGAAGATGTATCGCTCTGCACGTATGGAAACCGTTCGAATGCGCGGATATGCCTCGCATCGCGTGCATCGCAACTGGGCGGCCAATTATTTTTTCGTGCTTTCGTCCTGCCCAATCGGTCCACGGAATGTCGAGTTCGATTTGCTGATCGAATGCAGCTTCGGCGAGCTCGATTGCGATCCGTCTTATCTGATCCGCATCGATGCCGCATCGAGCAGCAACGGCGTCCGGGCTGTACTCGTCACCTTCGTATCGCTGAGCAATCAATTGAAATGCTGGAACGGCATTTCGACCGTCCGCTAGCT
>NZ_RAWL01001436.1:0-390 GCF_003668885.1 Corallococcus sp. AB049A
CTGCTTGACCGTCAGCAGGCGTTTGCCTACACCCAGGAAGACGTCAAGTTCCTGATGGCCCCGATGGCCGCCAACGGCGAAGAGGCCGCCGGCTCTATGGGCAACGACAGCCCGCTGGCCGTGCTGTCCTCGAAGAACAAGACGCTCTACAACTACTTCAAGCAACTGTTCGCGCAGGTCACGAACCCGCCGATCGACCCGATCCGCGAAAACGTGGTGATGTCGCTCGTCTCGTTCATCGGGCCGAAGCCGAACCTGCTTGAGCTGAACAACATCAACCCGCCGATGCGCCTTGAAGTGAGCCAGCCCGTGCTGGACTTCAAGGACATGGCGAAGATCCGCAACATCGAGCACTACACCGGCGGCAAGTTCATGGCTTACGAGCTGGAC
>NZ_RAWL01000145.1:0-19052 GCF_003668885.1 Corallococcus sp. AB049A
GGGGGAGGGCGGCCCCTCCAGGGACACGCCGGGAAGCCCCGGGCCCGCGCCCTTCGCGTCGCGGGTGGCGAGCGCGTCCAGCATCGCGTCGCGGATGGGGCGGTAGCCCGTACAGCGGCAGATGTTGCCGCAGAGCTGATCCGCGATGGCCTCCGGAGAGCCCGAGTCCTTGCGGCAGTACGCCTCCACCATGGAGACGACGAAGCCCGGCGTGCAGAAGCCGCACTGCGAGCCGTAGTGCTTCACCATCGCCTGCTGCACGGGGTGCGGCGCGGCGCGGCTGCCCACGCCCTCCACGGTGACGAGCTCGCGCCCGGCCACCATGGGCAACAGCGCGATGCAGCTGTTGAACGCGCGCAGGTTCTTCTGGCCGTTCACGTCCCGGTCCACCATGGCCACGGTGCAGGCGCCGCAGTCGCCCTCGGCGCAGCCCTGCTTCGTGCCGGTGAGGCCCCGCGCGCGCAGGTAGTCCAGCAGGGTGGTGTTGGGCGACGCGTCGTCGACCTGGACGGTCTGTCCGTTGAGCCGGAACTCGAAGGGGGTGCTCATTCCCCGGAGGATAGCAGGGGCGCGGGCGGCGACTCAGCGCCTGCCTGCTGGGCCAGTCCCGGAGTCATCCCATGGTGGAGCTGGAGCAGCCCGGCCGCGATGCTCACGGCCACCTCCTGCGGTGACTTTCCACCGATGGGCAGCCCCATGGGGCACTGGACCCGGCCCACCTGAAGGGCGGGCAGCCCCTTCGCCTCCAGCCGCTGCCGGAAGCGCGCCCACTTCGTGTCACTGCCAATGAGGCCGATGTAGCGGGCCGGCTTCTGGATGGCGAACTCGATGATGTCCTGGTCCACGTCGTGGCGGTGCGTCATCACGGCCACGTAGGTGCGCGCCTCGTCCCACACGGCGCTCGACGCGAAGTCGTCCCAGGCCTCCTCGTGGCGCACCACTCCGGAGGGCACCTGCGGGGACTGGACCCACTCGGCGCGCTCGTCCACCAGGTGGATGCGGAACGGGGTGCCCTCCAGGATGCGGCACAGCGCCTGGCCCACGTGGCCGGCGCCGAAGAGGTACAGCTGGGGCCCGTGGTTGACGGGCTCGACGAAGACGTCCACGACCCCTCCACAGCACTGGCCCAGCTTCGGGCCCAGCGGATAGCGGAACGTGCGCGCCTCGCCCCGGGCCAGACAGGCCCGGGCGTCCTGGAGCACCAGCTGCTCCAGGTGGCCGCCGCCGATGGTGCCGTGGAACGTGCCGTCCGCGCGCACCAGCAGCTTCGCGCCGGGGGACGCGGGCGTGCTGCCCTTGCACTCCGTCACCGTCACCACGGCGAACGGCGTGTCGCCTCGTGCCCATTCCGCCAGCTGGTGAACCCAGTTCCACATGCCGCCGGTGAGTCTGCCACGGCCGCCGGGCCGGTGGCGCCCCCATGGTCGCCTGGGTCGGGGACGGGCAAGCAGGCGCCCATTGCCGGGCCGGGAAGGCACACCACCTTTTGCGCCAGACGATTTCAACCCATCCGACTCAAGGAGATGCCGTCATGGCCAATGCCGCCGCTGAACTCGAGACGCTGAACTCCTTCCTGCGGGGTGAGATCTCCGCCGTGGAGACCTACCGGCTCGCCTCGAAGCACATCGAGACCGAGGTCGCGAAGACGGAGGTGGAGGCCTGCCTCCACGACCATGAGAAGCGCGTCGAGGCCCTGAAGGAACGCATCGAGAAGCTGGGAGGAAAGCCCGCGGAGGGCTCCGGTCCCTGGGGCCTCTTCGCCAAGGCCGTCCAGGCCGGCGCGGACCTGCTGGGGGAGAAGCGCGCCATCGACGCGCTGGAGGAGGGCGAGGACCACGGCCTGAAGGACTACAACCGGGACGTGGACAAGCTGCACGGCGAGGCGCGCACCTTCGTGCGTCAGCAGCTCTTGCCCTCGCAGAAGCAGACGCACGCGCGGCTCAGCGCGCTGAAGAAGAACCCGACCCTGCACTGAGCTGAGCAGAAGGTTCGCGCGGTGCCCCATCCCGCTGGGGCACCGCTCTGTACCCCCTCGCGCGAATCCCTCACGCCGAAGGTGAGCCCCTTCATCGAACAGGTTGTCCGGGCACGGGCCTGACTGGCGGTGAAGGGTTGGCCACCGGGTGATGCATCGCACGCCCCCGCATCCAGTCCTGGAGGCGTCCGGGGGCGTGCGATATTCGGAAGGAGGCGACTTCCACCGGCGAGCGAGGGCGAAGAAGCACATGGGGCGTGAGCACTCGGGACCGGGGCCGACAGAGCCCGGGACCGTCACTGACAGCGAGAACGCGAGGCCCCAGGCCTCCCGCTTGTCCGACGTGCGCGCCGACGACGGTGGCCCCACGTCCGCTCCCTCCCCGACGACCGCCGACACCAGCTACGCCGCGGGGGCCCTGGGCACCGGCGTGGAGGTGCTCTTCACCACCTCCGAGCGCGCCCTGCAGTGGGCCTGGCGCGTGCTCCAGCTCGCACGCGGTGTGGTGGAGCTCACGCCGCGGGGTGACACGTTCATCCGTGAGGCCCGCGCCAGCGTGGTGGACTTCCTGGACCACATCCCGCCGCACGTGCGCCGCAGCGTCGAGGAGGTCCACGTCTTCTGCAACCTGTGGCAGGCCGTGGGCGTGCGCCTGCGCCGCCGGGGCGGCTTCCCCTCGGGGGATGACGCGGCCTGGCGCCAGCTCAGCGAGGACGTGGAGTTGCTCCTGCGCGCCGCGCAGGCCCGGCTGGGCACCGCCGCCGCGCTGGAGCAGGGGCTGCTCAAGGACCTGGGCCGCCTGCGAGAGCTGGCCCTTTCCTGCGGCGACAGCGCCAACGAAGTCACCGTGGGCATGGAGGTGTTTACCCGCTGCATCGCGGAGCTGATGGCCGTGGCCAGCGCCGTGCGCCGCGCGTGGGAGGCCGCCGCCCATGAGCTGGAGGAGTCCGCCGCGTGGCTGCGCGCGGGCGACCCGGCCTTCAGCGCGTGGCTGGCGGAGCACCTGGTCGCCGCCGAGCCCGCGTGGGAGCGGACCCAGAAGATCGCCCGCTGGCTGCGGGACGTGGGCGCCTTCGCGGGCCAGCCGTGACAGCGGGCCTCAGGGCTCGATGAGGATGCGGTGCCGGTACAGCTCCAGGAGGATGTCCGGATCCAGGTCCGCCTGCTTGTGGTCGCGCAGGTGCTGGCGGACGGCGTCCACGGGCTTCTGGCCGGTGAACTCCACCAGCAGCGCGTAGGCCTCACCCGGCAGCGCCACCGCGTCGTATTCGCTGTACGAACCCAGCGCCACGCTGCCGTCCGGCAGCCACTTCACCGTCGCGTCCGGGTTGAAGCGCAGCACGCGCGGCAGCGTGGGCGCGGTGGCGTGCGTGTGCAGCTTCTCCAGCACCTTCTGCTCGATGGTGCCATCCAGGCCCAGCATCCGCTCCAGCCCGTCCCGGGTCACCGTGCGCACGGCGTCGTAGCACGCGCGGTAGAAGTCCTTCTCCATCCCGGCGTAGCCCTTCCAGAGCGCGGCGTACGCCTTCGCCGGAGGGGCCGCGTCGTCCAGGTCCTCCACGGACAGGGGGACGGTGGCCACCTCCGCCTTGTCGCGGCCGTCCAGGAGGAACTCCGGCATGAGCTGGAGCAGCGCGTGGCGTGACAGCTGGAACTCCGCCAGCGTCAGGTACGTCTTGAGCGACATCCAGAAGCGCTGGCCGTCCCGGCCCGCCACGTACTTGCAGAAGAACGTGGAGCAGACGGACTCGCGGTACGCCCAGATGGTGCAGCCGCCCGTCTCCAGCGCGTAGTACGGGCAGCGCAGCGACGACGCCTTGCCGAAGAACTGGTGCGCGTTCTTGTACAGGTGGTTGAACTTCGCCGGCGGCTTCACCCACTGCGGGCTCACGCCGATGCGGCTGTCGATCTTCGCCTCGATGCGCCGGCGCCCCTCCGCCATCTGCGCCGAGTCATCCGACAGGAGCGCGCCCACCAGGTAGTTGGGCAGCCGGGGCTGGTACGTGCAGCACTTGGTGTCCGGCCGGAACAGGTGCTCCACGCCGTCCACCGAGTCCACCGTGGCCTGCGCGGAGGCGCGGCTCATGGCGCAGTTGGAGCAGGTGGCCTTCGTCTCCGTGGGCGCGTCCTTCGTGAAGAAGGCCGGCAGGAGGTCCTGGTAGAGGGCGGGCAGCGTCGAAAGGATGGAGGACATGAAGGGCAGTCAGGAGGACCGGTCGGCCCACTCCAGGTGATAGGTGGCGGACTCGGGCGAGTGGCGGGTGCGGTGCAGGGTGAAGCCCTGGACGCCCACGCGCAACATCCCTTCCTCCAGCACGCCATCCACGAAGCCCTCCAGCGCCTCCGGTTCGTTGAACCAGAGGTCCGCCTGGCTGGGGCCCAGCACGGTGAGCCGAGTCTCCGTGTAGTTGTTACCGCTGCGGAAGTTGTGCTGCATCCGCTCCAGCGAACGCATGGGGCCCACCACGCGGGCCAGCGTGAGGACCGCGCCGCCCACCAGCGTCTGCGCGTAGCCCTCCACCATCCGCCGCCCCATCAGGCGCCGGCCCTGCTCCACCGGCTGGTCCGGGTGGAGCGTGCGCGCCGTGTCCGCCAGGCAGTCCACCCAGACGGCCAGGGGGTACGCGGCGAGCAGCGGGGCATGGAGGTTCATCCCCCGGGCGCGCAGCCGCTCCACCAGTTCCGGCGTCAGGGAGGGGGCCAGCACCTTGCGGTACAGGCTGTCCACGCTGCTGCTGAAGATGACGCGCTCGTCCCTCATGGCCCTCTGCCTTGCCGGAGCCCCCAGCGGCCCCAGGCGCGCATTCTTCGCCCAGGGCCCGGGAGGAGGCCAGCCCCCCGGCGCGCCCCCTCACCGCGGGTGCGCGCGGTGAGGGCAGGCAGCCAGGTTCCTCAGTAGGCCACGGAGAGGCTCACGCCGCTGTAGGCGGTGAAGCCCCGGAGCATGATCCACTGCCGGCCGGCGGCGGGTCTTGCCACCAGGTTGCACGTCTCGTTGTTGCCGGACTTGTAGGGACGGCAGTCGTACTGCTGCGTCGTGGGCGGCAGGTCGAAGCGCGTGTAGAGGTCCACGTCCCCGGTGCCGCTGGAGATGGACACCGTGGAGGGCGTGTTCACCGGCACGTCGAAGCAGTAGTACTGCTGCGACGAGGCGTTGCCGGAGATGAGCGGCACCGTGGTGTTGTTGGGCAGCAGTGCGCAGGACGGCGTTGTCGTGGGGATGCCCACGCCCACCGCGCTCCATGCCGCATCCACCGCGTCCTGGACGGCGGTGCCGTAGCCCAGAATCTGCGCCGCCGCTCGCGTCGCCGTCCTGGCCGCGTAGAGGTTGGTGTTGCGGGTGAAGAGGTTCAGGTTGGCGTACCAGAAGATGTGCGCCGCGGCCTCCACGCCGATGGCCGGCACGTTCACCAGCGTCTTTCCTCGCGGGTGCACGCCGCCGGTGGCCATCAGCTTGAACGCCAGGTTGGCCACGCCAGAGGCGTAGTGCACGTCGGTGCCGCTGTTCAGGTCCGGGGCGTAGTCCACGGAGGCGCCATCCGCCGCGGGGTCGTTCATGTAGCGCAGGGCGTCCCCGGACGTGCCGGGGGTCCAGGCCGTCTCGGCGATGTGCCACACGGACGTCGCGGTGCTCCAGGTGCCCGAGGCCCAGCTGCCGCAGGTGGCGGCGTAGATGTCCGACAGCGATTCGGTGAGCGCGCCGGACTCGCCGCTGTAGATGAGGTCGGACGTGGTCTCGGTGACGCCGTGCATGAACTCGTGCACGACGATGTCCGGGTCCTCGCACGGCTGTCCCAGCTGGGGCAGGCTGCCGTCGCCGCAGACCAGCTTCGCGCCGTCGAAGTACGCGTTCGCGTAGCGGGTGCCGTAGTGCACCTGCGCCAGCAGCTGGCCGCCCGTGCCGTTGTACGAGTCCCAGCTGAAGTTCGCCTGGAAGCAGTCGTGGAAGAGGCCCATGTTGTCGTACGTCTTGTCGATGGCCGTGTCGCCGGTGGCCACCTGGCCTTCAATCCGGCACGTGCCGTTGTTGGGGCCGCCCACCGAGCACACCTTGCGGTTGCGCACGGCGTGGATCTCCGGCGCGCGCAGCACCTCCTGGCCGTCCGCCGCGCTCACGTAGACGCGGTCGCGCAGGGGCATGCCGTCCGCGTCCTGGCCGGACACCACCACCTCGAAGGCGCGGACCAGGGATGCCTCCGGCGTCGGCCGGACGAAGACCTCGCGGGGCGCTCCCGCGCGGCTGCCCGCCGGGGACCCCGCCAGCGCCGCCTCGCTCGCGGCCTCCGGAGCGATGCGGGCGGGGGCCGGAAGGGGTTCGCCGTCGCGCGCGGTGCCGTTCACCGCGAACACCTGTCCCCGCGCATCCAGGTGGAGGATGAGCTCCTCGTTCACCACCGGCAGGCCGCCCTTGGTCTGCGTGTAGCGCAGGTGCGTATTGCCCAGCGCATCCGTGTGGATGCGCTTGGGCACCAGGTCCTTCGCCGTCAGCCGGAAGGCGGGCAGTACCCGCCGCAGGGTGGGCTCCAGGAGCGCGTGCGCCTGCCAGGCACTGGCACCGGAGAGGGGCCGTCCCGTCGTGCCCAGCACGCCCTGGATGAACTGGGGCACGCCGTCCGCGTGCACGCCCCGCACCTCCGCGCCAGACAGGGCGCTCAAGGCCGACTGCAGGTCCCCTGCGCGGGTTTCGGAAGGGGCGGAAGGCGCCTCGGCTTCAGGACCTCCCACTCCACATGCGGACAGCGTGAACGTCAGGCCGGCGAGGAGCCAGCGGTTCTTTCGCGTCATGACATGCCCCCAGTGTGACGAAACGGGTCTGTGAAGCCTGGCGAGCAAATCATGGAGCACTGACTGTCAGGTTAATTCTTGTATGACCCGGAGTGTTGGCTGGGGAGAGCAGGGCCCACGTCAGCGGCGGTTCACCCACCCGGGTGCTGCCCGGGCGTCCGGGCACGAACTCCAACCGTTGTGACGCGGGGCGCGGTGATAAGGACGGCCCCGCTGTTACCTCCCGTCACCCGTTCGCAAGGACCTTCATGCTCACGCTGCGCGGGGCTCCGGCCCTCTCCGAATTCAGGCTCGCCAAGCTGCTCGCCCGTTGCCGGGAGCGGGTGCCTTCGGTGGTCACCCTCTACTCGGAGTTCGTGCACTTCGTGGACGCGTCCGCGCCGCTGACGCAGGACGAATCCGCGCGGCTGGAGCGCCTGCTGGAGTACGGCCCGCACGCGGCGAAGCGCGAGCGCACCGGCACGCTGCTCCTGGTGGTGCCACGGCCGGGCACGGTGTCGCCCTGGGCCTCCAAGGCCACGGACATCGCGCACCACTGTGGCCTTGCGCAGGTGCGCCGCATGGAGCGCGGCATCGCGTTCTTCCTCACCGGCCCCGGCGGCCGGCCGCTGGACGCGAATGAAGCCGAGGGCGTGCAGGCGGTGCTCCACGACCGGATGACGCAGGCGGTGCTGCCCCGGCTGGAGGACGCGGAAGTGCTGTTCCGCACGGACTCGCCCCGGCCGCTCACGCGCGTGGACGTGCTGGGCGGAGGCCGCGCGGCGCTGGCGAAGGCCAACGGCGAGCTGGGCCTGGCGCTGGCGGAGGACGAAATCGACTACCTGGTGGCGCGCTTCACGGAGTTGAAGCGCAACCCCACCGACGTGGAGTTGATGATGTTCGCGCAGGCGAACAGCGAGCACTGCCGCCATAAAATCTTCAACGCGTCGTGGACGGTGGATGGCCAGCCGCGCGAGCGCTCGCTGTTCCAGGCCATCAAGAACACCTACGCCCAGAGCCCGGGCGGCGTGCTGTCCGCGTACAAGGACAACGCCGCCGTCATCGAGGGCTTCGAGGTGGAGCGCTTCTTCCCGCAGGGCGAAGCGCGCGAGTGGGGCACCGTGCGCGAGCCGGCCCACATCATGATGAAGGTGGAGACGCACAACCATCCCACCGCCATCTCGCCGTACCCGGGCGCGGCCACGGGCGCGGGCGGTGAAATCCGCGACGAGGGCGCCACCGGGCGCGGCGCGAAGCCCAAGGCCGGGCTCACCGGCTTCTCCGTCAGCCACCTGCGCCTGCCGGACTTCGCGCGGCCGTGGGAGGCGCCCTACGGCAAGCCGGACCGCATCGTGTCCGCGCTGGACATCATGGTGGACGGCCCGCTGGGCGGCGCCGCGTTCAACAACGAGTTCGGCCGGCCCAACCTCACCGGCTACTTCCGCAGCTTCGAGCAGCACGTGCCCACGCCCGAGGGCGTGGAGGTGCGCGGCTACCACAAGCCCATCATGCTGGCGGGCGGCCTGGGCAACATCCGCGCGGACCACGTGAAGAAGGCCCCGCTGCGCGCGGGCGACAAGCTCATCGTGCTGGGCGGCCCGGCGATGCTCATCGGCCTGGGCGGAGGCGCGGCGTCCTCCATGGCGCAGGGCGCGAGCGCGGCGGACCTGGATTTCGCCTCCGTGCAGCGGGACAACGCGGAGATGGAGCGCCGCTGCCAGGAGGTCATCGACCAGTGCTGGATGCTGGGCGACAAGAACCCCGTGCGCTCCATCCACGACGTGGGCGCGGGTGGCCTGTCCAACGCGCTGCCGGAGCTGGCGCACGACAACGACCTGGGCGGCCGGCTGGAGCTGCGCGAGGTGCCCAACGACGAGCCGGGCATGTCCCCGGTCGAAATCTGGTGCAACGAGGCGCAGGAGCGCTACGTGCTGGGCGTGGCGCCGGAGGACCTGCCGCGCTTCGCCGCGCTGTGCGAGCGCGAGCGCGCCCCCTTCGCCGTGCTGGGCGAGGCCACGGCGGAGCAGGTGCTCACGCTCACGGACCGCGAGCTGGGGGACACGCCCATCGCGCTGCCCATGGACGTCCTCTTCGGCAAGGCGCCGCGCATGCACCGCGACTTCGCGTCGCGCCCGCTGAAGCACGCGCCGCTGAACATCCCTTCTGACTTGAAGGCCGTGGCGCACGCGGTGCTGTCGCACCCGACGGTGGCGGACAAGTCGTTCCTCATCACCATTGGCGACCGCTCCGTGGGCGGCCACACCGCGCGCGACCAGATGGTGGGCCCGTGGCAGGTGCCGGTGGCGGACTGCGCGGTGACGCTGTCGTCCCTGATGTCCAACACGGGCGAGGCCATGGCGCTGGGCGAGCGCACCCCGGTGGCGCTGGTGGACGCGGCGGCCTCCGCGCGCATGGCGGTGGGCGAGGCGCTCACCAACCTGGCGGCGGCGCGCATCGGGAAGCTGTCGGACGTGAAGCTGTCCGCGAACTGGATGGCGGCGGCGGGCAGCCCCGGCGAGGACGCGAACCTCTACGCGGCCGTGCACGCGGTGGGCATGGAGCTGTGCCCCGCGCTGGGCATCGCCATCCCGGTGGGCAAGGACTCCATGTCCATGCGCACGCAGTGGCAGGAGGACGGCCATAAGAAGGCGGTGACGGCCCCTCTGTCGCTCATCATCACCGCGTTCGCGCCGGTGCTGGACGCGCGCGTCACGCTGACCCCGCAGCCGGTGGACGTGGCGGGGGACACGCGCCTCGTGCTCGTGGACGTGGCGAAGGGCCGCCAGCGGCTGGGAGCGTCCGTGCTGGCGCAGGTGCACCAGCAGGTGGGCCCCGAGTGCCCGGACGTGGATGACCCGGCGGCGCTGAAGGGCTTCTTCGCGGCGGTGCAGGAGCTCCAGGCGGCGGGCGTGCTGCTCGCGTACCACGACCGCTCCGATGGCGGCCTGTGGGCAACGCTCGCGGAGATGGCCTTCGCGGGCCACTGCGGCCTGGACGTGGACCTGTCCCCGCTGGGCGGCGACGCGGTGGCGGCCCTCTTCAATGAAGAGCTGGGCGCGGTGGTGCAGGTGCGCGCGTCCGACGTGGCGCGCGTGCGTGAGGCCTTCAGCCGCCACGGCCTGGGCTCGCACGTCCATGAGCTGGGGCGTCCCACGGCCCAGCAGGTGGTGCGGGTGAAGCACGGCGTCCGGGAGTTGCTCGCGGAGGAGACGGTGGCGCTCAAGCGCACCTGGTCGCGCGTGAGCTACGAAATCCAGAAGCTGCGTGACAACCCCACCTGCGCGGAGGAGGAGTACGCCGCCAAGTGCGACGCGACCGACCCCGGCCTGTCGCCCAGGCTCACGTTCGACCCGAAGGAGGACGTGGCGGCGCCGTACATCGCCAAGGGGGCGCGTCCTCGCGTGGCGGTGCTGCGCGAGCAGGGCGTCAACAGCCAGCAGGAGATGGCGGCGGCGTTCACCCGCGCGGGCTTCACCGCGGTGGACGTGCACATGAGCGACCTCTTGTCGGGCCGCGTGTCGCTGAAGGACTTCCACGGCGTGATGGCGTGCGGCGGCTTCAGCTACGGAGACGTGCTGGGCGCGGGCGGCGGGTGGGCCAAGTCCATCCTCTTCAACCCGCGCACGCGCGACGCCTTCTCGGAGTTCTTCGCTCGGCCGGACAGCTTCGGGCTGGGTGCGTGCAACGGCTGCCAGAT
This sequence comes from Corallococcus sp. AB049A, assembly GCF_003668885.1. Taxonomy (NCBI): domain Bacteria; kingdom Pseudomonadati; phylum Myxococcota; class Myxococcia; order Myxococcales; family Myxococcaceae; genus Corallococcus; species Corallococcus sp. AB049A. Next base: position 10,437 of record NZ_RAWL01000145.1, read on the forward strand.
GTTCGCGCAGCTGCGCGAGCTCATCCCCGGCGCGGAAGCCTGGCCCCGCTTCGTGCGCAACGCCTCCGAGCAGTTCGAGGCCCGCCTGGGCACGGTGGAGATCTCCGCGTCGCCGTCGCTCTTCTACAAGGGCATGGAGGGCAGCCGGATGCTCATCGTCGTGTCGCACGGCGAGGGCCGGGCGGAGTTCGCCAACGCGGACGCCGCCGCGCGCTTCAACGGCTCCGGGCTGGTGACGACGCGCTGGGTGGACAACCGGGGCCAGGTGGCCACGAAGTACCCGGCCAACCCCAACGGCTCGCCGCACGCCATCGCGGGCGTCACCACGAAGGATGGGCGCTTCACCATCACCATGCCGCACCCGGAGCGCGTGCACCGCACCGTGCAGCACTCCTGGCACCCGGCGGAGTGGGGCGAGGACGGCCCCTGGATGCGCATGTTCCGCAACGCGCGCGTCACCCTGGGGTAACGCGTCACTTCAGGAAGGCGTCCCGCACGGCGTCCAGCAAGGGGTTGGCACCGGTCTCCGGATCGGTGCAGCCCTGGTTGAGCGTCCAGACGATGGTGCCGCCGTAGCCCTCCTGCTTCACGAAGGCGCCCTTGGCGGCGATGGCCTGCGGGCTGTCGTAGGAAATCCACGTCACCGTGCCGTCCTCCACGAGCTTGTCCGGAGCGAACGTCACGTAGCTGGCCTGGGCCTTCTCGTCCCACTGGTACTTCCCCTGCTTCGAGTAGCGGAGGATCTTCTTGTACGTGAACGAGTTGTCCCCGCCCACGTAGTCGGACCAGTTCGTGAAGGGCTGGTAGGGCCCGGTGATGTGGCGCCACGCAAGGCCGTAGAAGGGGATGCCGATGCCCAGCTTCGCCTTGGGAATGCCCGCCTTCACCCACAGGTCCAGGCTGGACGCGATGGACGTGGGGTGCAGCCCCTGTTCGCCCTTGAGCGCGGACGTGTGCCAGGACTTCCATCCGTCCCACGCGCCAATCATCTCGTAGGACATCAGGTTCATCTGGTCGAAGTACGTCGCCAGCTCCGCGAACCAGGGGTCTGCGTCCGAGGGAAAGTTGGTGTTGATCCAATGGAGGGGGAAGGTGAGGAGCATCTTCGGCCGCGCCTCGCGCAGGGCCTTCACCAGGGCCAGCAGCTGTGGCCGGTCGTCCTTCTCCACGGGCTCCCAGTCCAGGTCCAGGCCGTCGTAGCCGAAGTCGTCCATCGCCTTGAGCAGCGAGCGGACGAACTTCGCGCGGTTCGCGTCGGACGCGGCGCCCACCCAGCCATCGTGCTCGCCGGAGCCGCCCACCATGATGAGCGCCTTGCGCCCCGCGGCGTGCGCGCGCTTCGACAGTGTGCGGGCAATCTCCGGCCCCCGGTCGTTGTCGAACTTCGTGCTCAGAGTGCCGTCCGCCTTTGGCGTGACGCGGCCCACGAGGATGTGCGTGAGTGCGCTGAAGTCCACCTTCTCCGGCGGATAGTCGTCCGCGTTCCAGCCCGTGTAATAGCCCGACACCCACTTGCCGCTCTGGCCCGGGGTGCCCTTCACGGAAGGGGATGCGCTCACCACCACGCTGGCCTGGGCCAGCTGGCTCGGGTCGGCCTTGCTCCGGGCCATGACCCGGTACGTGCCCGGCTTGCGGGGTGCGGTGTAGACGCCGTCGGCGCTGATGGAGCCCCGCTCGTTTCCGGGCTCCACGCTCCAGAGCACGGCCGTGTCCGCGCTGTTCTTCACGGTGGCGCTGAAGGCATGCGTGGCGCCCGGAGCCAGGAAGACCGCGGGAGTCTCCAGGGTGAGGCTCACCGTGCGGGGACCCTGCTCGACGCCAATGTCGTCGAAGAAGAGGGGTGGCAGCGTCTTGCCGCCGTCCTCCTGGAGCCACAGTCCGGTGATACGCGTGCGTCCATCGGGCAGCAGCTTCGCCAGGGGCACGCGGCAGGTCGTCCACTTGCTGGCGGGGATGGCGCCGCCCGCGCAGGCAGGTCCCAGGGGCACGCCCACGGGCTGTTCGGATCCGATGACGACGCGCGCGCGCACCGCCGCGTTCGCACCGTCCTTTCCGCCGTTCACCTTCAGCACCAGCGTGTCATCGGGTGACACGTCGAAGCCCGGGTGGCCGAAGTAAAGCGCCTCCCAAGGCCCCAGCGTGACGGAGATGGCGTGGCTGCCCGAGGCCCCCGGGACAGAGGTGCTCATCGCGTGCGAGCCGGCCCAGGTCAGGTCCTCCCAGGGCGCGGCCAGCCGGTCCTGATAGAGCCACGTCACCTGGGGGGACGCGGGCGGTGCGGCCTTCGAGGGCGGAGCCCCCTGGGAAACACCGCCCAGCCACAACACGGTGAACAGCACCGGGAGTCCCGCCGGAAGTCGTCGCATGGCCTCCCATCCTCGCAGAGGAGGGCGCGACGCGTCCTGGCTTGAGAAAGCAGGTCGGCCGACAGGTCTTCGCCAATGGGCTCCGCGAGCGCGGGACTCCAAGGCGGCGCGTTCCTGACGGAGTACAGCGGCAGACCGCGACATCCTGCACCCGAGGACCACTCCTTCAGGGGTACGGACAGAAGCGCCCGCCCGGGCACGATTGCCTCAAACCTGTCCGACAGTCGGACCGGTTCGCGCCGCATGAAACCAGGGACGCGCGCCTCGTGAGGCGCAGTGGTGGGCCGCGATGTCCTGCGTGCGAGGCCCCCAGGTCAGGCCCCACGAGCCGAAGAGCCCGCCCGGGGGCGGTTGCCAAAAAACCTGTCCGACAGTCGGACAGGTTTTTTTCGTCCGGCTCCGGAGGGGGCCTCACGCGTCCGTGTCAGACCCCTGTGGTTGGATGGCGATGCTGGGACGAGGAGGGGGAATGGGGATGGGACACGGCGGGCTCGTGGCGTACGTGGAAGCACAGATTGAGCGCGACATCGCGCTGGGACGGATTCACCCGAACGGGCGGTTCGGCTCGGAAGCGAAGCTGGCGCGGCACTATGACGTCTGCCGGGGCACCATCCGTGAGGCGCTGCGGCGGCTGGCGGCGCGGGGCGTGGTGGTGCAGCGGCCTGGACGCAAGACGCGCGCGGTGCCGTTGGATGAGTCGCTGACGCTGGAGAACCTGGGCCTGGCGCTGCATGACATGCGCTCGCCGGACGCCCGGTGGCTCTTGGAGGGCTACTTCAGCCTCCGGCGGCAGGTGCTGGTGGAGCTCTTGTCCGACTGCTGCGCACGGGCCTCCAAGCGGGACCTGGACCATCTGGGGAGCATCTGCTTCGGACTCTGGGACGCGGCGCGCTGGGAGTCAGGGGCTTACTGCGCACAGGTGGAATTCGAGTTGCTGCGGCTGGCGGCCCGGGTGGCGGACCGGCCCGGGCACGTGCTCCTCGTGCAATCCCTTCAGCGGGCCTTCATGGTCGGCGCGGCCCAGTTGCTGCCTCTTCTGGGAGGTGAGCCGCTGCGCCAGTGGGTGAACTGCGCGAAGGATGCCCTGCATGATCGCGACACGCGGGCCATCCAGCAGGAACTGTCGGCGCTGATGAAGGCACACGATGACCTTGTGCTGAATGCCTTCGCCCACCTGAAACCTGTCGCTCCCGAAGACTCGTTCGCCCGGGAGGGTCTCCTCTCCGCTCGCGAGTCAGCCATCGGTCAGGATGAGGTACAGGAGGCACGCCCTGGCGTGGAAGGACACGGCGTCCGGGCTTCCGAATCAGCGAACCGGCAAGGCGAGGAGCAGGAGACACACCGTGAGGTGGAAGGGGCAAGCATCAGTACTTCCGCGTCAGCGCACCGGCAAAACGAGGTGCTGGCGCCACACCTTGGCTTGGACGAGGCAAGCTCTGGCGCGGAAGGGCACGGCGTCAGCGCCTTTGTGCCGGTGAACCGGCAGGCGGAGGTGCTGGCGACACGCTTTGGCTTGGATGGACAGGGCGTTGGCCCTCCTCCGTCCGGCTGCCCTTTCGACGAGGCGTCGGCGGCCTATCGCCCCGTGGCGGGGCACGGCAACCGTGCTCCTTCGTTGGAGACTGAGGTTGGCGCCACTGGGGCAGTCTCCGAGGACGCCAAGGCCCCGGAGGCCCAGGCGTCCCCGAGGGGGCCCGGCGGCGGCCCATCCGTGGATGGGCTTCCTGGGGCGTCGGGTCTCAGGGCTTGACGGTTTGCAGTCGGCCGAAAGCTACTCGGACAACCCAGGCATGAAGCGGCGCATGCACTCCCTGCGCGGGGCAGCTGCGTCGCTGGGGACTGCGAATCGTCAGGCCCGGACCAGCTCGATGGGGCTGCCTTCGGGGACGTGCTTCATCGCCACGGAGTTCATGCAGTAGCGAAGCCCCGTGGGCGGCGGACCGTCCGGGAAGACGTGGCCCAGGTGGCCGTCGCAGCGTGCGCAGCGGACCTCGGTGCGGATCATCCCGTGCGACACGTCGCGGATCTCCGTGACGGAGTCCTCCGACAGCGTCTGGGTGAAGGACGGCCAGCCGGTGCCGGACTCGAACTTGGTGCCCGACTTGAACAGCGGGTTGTTGCAGCCCGCGCACACGTAGGTACCCGGCGTCTTCGTGCCGAGGAAACAGCCCGTTCCCGGGTACTCGGTGCCGTGCTGACGCAGCACCTGGAACTCCTCGGGGGTGAGGCGCTTGCGCCACTCTTCGTTGGAAAGATTGAGCTTGTCCGCCATGAGTCCTCCTCCACGTCTCGGGCCTCAAGCCCGGAGCACCACCTTGGATGCACCGCCCGCCTTCGCGTCGCACCCTACACCAGGCAGGCAGCCAGGCGGCCGGCGCCCTTGTTCTGTACCGCACGACAAGCCGGGCCTTTCGGACCAGGGCTTGGAGACCCGCTCGTCAGTTGTACTCCCCCGGGACGCGGTACGCGCCACGAGGAGGCCCGACGATGCGGATTTCAGAGCTGATGCACACGGACGTGAAGACCATCGACGTGGATGAATGTCTGCGCTCCGCCACCGAGCGGCTGGAGGCCTCCAGCGTGGGGGCACTCACCGTCACGGAGCACGGGCGGGTGGTGGGCCTGCTCACCGATTCCGAACTCTCCCTGTGCTCCACCGTCCACGGCCACGACCCCGACGTCACCACCGTGCGCGAGGCCATGGTGGCCCCGCTCGTCACCTGTCCGGAGGACGCGCCGCTGGAGGCCGGTGAGCGCCTGATGGAGGAACACCACGTGAACCGCCTGGTCGTCGTGGACTCCGAACAACACGCGGTGGGACTGCTGCGCCTGGACGACGTCGCCTCCGAGCCCCTCACGCTGCTGACGCCCGGCGAGCCGCTGGAACACCTGAGCCTCTACTCTTGAACTGCCAGAGGGCCCGGCGCCCCCTCCGCATGCACGAAGGGAGCACCGGGCCGTTGCCTCACGTCCTGACGCTCAGCCCACCACGGCCGGCTGGCACGCGGCGGACAACCACGCCACCGCGTCATCCCAGGGCAGGTCGCGCTGCGAGCCATCGCGCTGCCGCAGGCGGACGCCCTTGGACTCCACCTCACGGCCACCCACCACCGCGAGGAACGGCACGCCGTCCTCGTGCGAGCCCAGGACCTTCTTGGACAGCGACTCGTCCCGCACGTCCGCTCGCGCTCGGCAGCCCGCCAGCCGCAGCCGCGCCGCCAGCGCTTCCGCGTACGCGGCGGCCCCCGCGCCCACGGAGGCCACCACCACCTGCTCGGGCGCGAGCCACGCCGGTAGCGCGCCCCCGTGGTGCTCCAGCAGCATGCCGATGAAGCGCTCCAGGCTGCCGAACAGCGCGCGGTGAAGCATCACCGGGCGCAGGCGCTCTCCGGACACGCCGACGTAGTGCAGGTCGAAGCGCTCCGGCAGCACCAGGTCCAGCTGGATCGTCCCGCACTGCCACGCTCGGCCCAGCCGGTCCTTCAGCACGAACTCCAGCTTGGGCCCGTAGAAGGCGCCCTGGCCGGGCTGGTCCTCGTACTGGAGGCCCGCCTGCTTCGCCGCGGATTGCAGCCACGCCTCCGCCTGGTCCCACAGCGCGTCACTCCCCGCTCGCATCGCCGGACGGCTGGAGAAGGCCACCTGCACGTCGTCGAAGCCGAAGCCCGCGTAGAACGCCTTCAGCGAGCGCACGAAGCGGACCACCTCCGCCTCCACCTGCTCCGCCGCGCAGAAGATGTGGCCGTCGTCCTGCGTGAACTGGCGCAGGCGGAACAGCCCGTGTAGCGCGCCGCTGGGCTCGCTGCGGTGCACCAGCCCGAACTCCCCCAGACGCAGGGGCAGGTCGCGGTGGCTGGGATTCATGCGCTGCACGAGCTGGATGTGGCCCGGGCAGCTCACCGGCTTGAGGGCCAGGTGCCGGTCCCCCTCTGGCATGCAGAACATGTTCTCGCGGAAGTTCTCCCAGTGTCCGCTCTGCTCCCAGAGCGGCTGGGAGCACAGCTGCGGCGTACGGACTTCGCGGTAGCCCTCCTCGCGCATGCGCTGGCGGACGTGGTCCTCCAGCAGCCGGTACAGCATCAGTCCGCGCGGGTGCCAGAACACCATGCCCGGGGCCTCCTCCTGCAGGTGGAAGAGGTCCAGGCGCTGGCCCAGCGCGCGGTGGTCGTGTCCGTCGAGCATTGTCGTCTCCGTGTGTCGGTCGGGATGAAGCAGCCGGGGCCGGACACGGGGCGTGTGAGGTTGCACGGTCGCCCCGGCCGGACTTCGGCGGGGCGGGAAACCGTGCGCTCGTCAGTCCACCGACACGCGCACCGAACCCACGCCCGCCGAAGCGGTGGTGGTCTGGGTCGCGGTGGTGGTGAGGACGAGGTTCACAAGGGCAACAAGTGCTCCCGGAGGCACGGAAAGTCAAGCCGGCCTCCGGGATGGGGTGCTTCAGCCCAACAGGGACAGCAGGCCGGCGAGGCCGACGAACAGGTAGAAGAGCGACTCGCCCGCGATGAGGCCGCCGCCCACCAGCGACATGGTGCTCATGTCCTCCGGCAGCACCGTCTCGCCGGGCGCGGGCTCCCGCCGGAAGCGCTTGGTCACCGTGTTGAAGAGCGACGTGAGGATGCCGCCCATGCCGAACCAGATGGCCGCGGGCAGCGCGATGAAGCCGCCGAACGCGTACGCGTAGGGGCTGGCCAGCACCAGCGAGTCCAGGGTCCAGCCCACGCCAAACCCCGTGCGCGACCCCTGCACGTAGCGCAGGTACGCGGGGTGGCGGCGGACCACCTTGCGGATGACCTCCAGCGTGAAGCCGATGCCCAGGCCCACGAGCAGCGCCGTCACCTTGTGCGCCGACAGCGTGCCCAGGTCGCGGATGGCGCCCACGAACTTGTACGTCATCGCGGAGCTCCACTGCGCCACCTTCACGTCCGGGTGGTCCAGCTGGTTGACGGACAGCACCGGGTAGGCGCCCATGAACACGCGCGCCAGCACCACGCACAGCACCGCGCCCATGAAGATGCCCAGCACCTGGTAGCGGAACTGCACCACGCGGTTGGTGCCCAGGCGCCAGCCGGTGGAGCGGTCCTGCTGCATGTCGCAGCCCACCGACGTGGAGATGAGCAGGATGGAGGACGCCATCAGCCCCACCAGCGGATCCTTCAGGCCGAGCAGCGACATCAGCAGCACCGACATCACGAAGGCGCTGGAGATGGGGTTGTTGTCGCTGATGCCGTAGGCGATGCCGTTGATGAGGACGAACAGCAGCGACAGCGCGAGCCCGAAGAGGATGAAGCCCGCGGGCTGGTGCAGCACCTGCGTGGCCACCACCACCACGGCCGCGCCCCAGCCCACCACCCAGGCGATGAGCCGGGGCACGTTGACCTTCTTCCACGCGGGCTCGTTGTCCACGGGAGCCTGCGCGCGGCCCCGGATGCGGTCCACCGCCTGCACCGCGAGCAGCGCCAGGTCCACCAGCGCCGCGCCGCAGATCATGGCCAGCGAAATCAGGAAGCCAATCTTCCGGTACGGATCATTCGGCCCCAGCCACCCGATGCCCTGGAGGTACGGGGTGATGCCAAGGCCGATGAGGCCCATGAGCATGGCGGGCACGGTGATGCGGCTGCCCACCACCATGCCGGCGCCCACCGTGGAGCTGCTCACGCTCAGCGCGGCGATGGCCGCCACCTTCTCCGTGAGCCACGCGGCCAGGATGCCCAGGCCGGTGCCTCCGCCCAGCTTCGCGATGGAGGCCTTGAGCAGGCGCTTGTCCGTGAGCGCTCGCAGGATGTTGGCCACCGCGTAGCCGGACGGGTAGTCCAGCTGCAGCTTGTCCACCAGCAGCGGCGTGTAGAGCATGCCCACGCCCACGCCGAACATGCCCACGCAGCCCACGAAGAGCATCAGCTGCCACGCGGGCGGCTGGGGCATGCCCAGCCACACCATGGATTGGATGAGCACGGACATGGCGCACAGCGAGGCCACCGACGCGGCCATCGTCTGCATGTAGTTGGCGCCGTGCTTGCCCTCCGCGCCGTAGCCGTAGGTGACGACGCTGCCCAGGATGCCGGACAGCACCTGGCTGGCGACGAAGAAGCCCAGGCTGAAGTTCATGTACGACGCGGCCACTCCGCCCAGCGGGCCCAGGAAGAAGATGGCCACGGACGCGAGCAGCAGGTGGTACTTCCACGTGCCCACCGCGGGCAGGAAGCGGAAGCGCGGCGCGGCGGCGTCGGGCACGGAGGACAGGGGGGCGGAA
>NZ_RAWL01001437.1:0-390 GCF_003668885.1 Corallococcus sp. AB049A
TCCTTGCGCGCCTTGGCCTCTTCCGCACGCCGGGCCAACGCTTCTTGCGCCTCTCGCCCCTTCTCAGCGGCGACCGAGGCCGCTTGCTTGGTTTTGTCTGCCAAGGCTTTGCCAAAACTTGCAGCCAGCCGGCCTGCGGTTTTCAAGTTTTCTTTTGTCGCATCGCTGACGAGCTTCTCCGCGTCCGTGGGGGCGGTGGTCTTGGCTTGTGCTGCTTTGGCGAGCAGCTCGCGCTGCTTGCGTTGTTTGATGAGTTCTTCGGGTGTCATGGTTCCTCCCAGGCGCTTGAAAAAGATTTGAGCCAGGGGGCTTTCGCCCCCCAGCTCTCGGTTGGCTTAGCGAACGTCGGGGATCGGCGAAACCGTGATGGCGTAATCGCCCCGGCCGCAC
>NZ_RAWL01001438.1:0-389 GCF_003668885.1 Corallococcus sp. AB049A
GCGTTGCGATCCCAGCCGTCGATCCGAGACGCTGCATCAGTTGCGTCCCTCGTCGCGGAGAGTCACGCATCAGATCGTCCACCGGTCACGCCGTTACCGGCGGAGTTGTCTTCCGATCCCGACGTGACGCGACTCGCATCGGACGTCGCGGCGGGCCAAGTCCGTCCGACCGTGGCTGACATCCGCCGTCACTTGAGCTGCTCGCAAGCCCGTGCAGTCGCACTACGCCGTCGGCTCGCCGAACTCGATCTGCCGGCATAAGCCGGGGCGAACGCCCCGGCTGCTTTTTCCTCTTTTCCCATCTGACGTGTCCGCATCCGGTCCCTCCGGAGGCCTGCGCACGTCCTCACTTCTGGAAATCGAACATGAAAGATTCCGATATCGACTAC
>NZ_RAWL01001439.1:0-389 GCF_003668885.1 Corallococcus sp. AB049A
GGGGGATTTCGTGCGGGTTGCGGTTGAGGATTGTCGGTAAGCCGAAGAACATCGCTCGGACTTGCTCGCGGGTTATCTGCATTTCGAAGTAGCCTCTGTACAGCATTTCGTTCCACTGCAATTCTGGGTTGTTCGCGTTGAACCAGTCGGACTCTGCATTCGCGTCTGGGATGTTGTTTTCGCCGGCTGGGGGAGGGGAGGAGATTGCTGTTCCGGCAAATTCGACTCCTAGGGGAGAGTCGCTGCCGTAGTCGGCGACGAGGTCCGAGACCCAGTTGGCGTGGCTGTCGCCGGAGATCACGATGTTGTTGCTGATGTTATGCTTGCTGAGGTGATGCAGGGTGCGGTTGCGGTTGGCCTGGTAGCCATCCCATTGGTCGTAGTTGTAC
>NZ_RAWL01001440.1:0-388 GCF_003668885.1 Corallococcus sp. AB049A
GATTTTTCTCTTGTCTCCTCTTTTGGTCCAGCTGCCCTGGCGCTGACCTGCCTTAGTCTTAGTCCTAGTAGACATCGGGATAGCGACCGAGAACAGTATTCTCCCAGGGCATCCGGGTCCAGAGGGAGAAGTCATGACTTTGTGGAGTCTAGCTTCTCGGCGACGTCTCCATCGTCTGCCGGTCCGTCTCGACAGCGCAAAGCTCCCTCGGACCGGACGAGGCTTTCATACTTGGTGGGATGCAGTCGTCTGATATCATGTGAATGTGACTGATTTCGGTGTGTTCCCTAGTTGAATCCAGAAGTCCCGAGTACGTCCTCAACCTCAAGGTAAGACGATCTGCTCGGAACAGGGACCTTTCCAAGGAGACGCCGGCGCTAAGCATACT
>NZ_RAWL01001441.1:0-388 GCF_003668885.1 Corallococcus sp. AB049A
CCGCCGATCAGGCCGGCCAGCGTGCCGAAGATGCCGATCAGCGAACCCTGCACCATGAACACCTGCATCACCCCGCCCGGGGTCAGGCCGAGGGTGCGCAGGATGGCGATGTCGGCCTGCTTGTCGGTCACCAGCATCACCTGCGAGGACACCAGGTTGAACGCACCCATGGCGATGATCAGCGACAGCAGGATGCCCATCACCACCTTCTCCATGCGCAGCGAGTGGTAGAGGTTGGCGTTCTGCTGGGTCCAGTCACTTACCCGGTACGCACCACCCAGGCTCTGCGCCAGGTCCACACCCACTTCCAGCGAGCGGTCCATGTCGTGCAGTTTCAGCCGCACGCCGGTGGCGCCGTCGCTGCGCAGCACGCGCTCCAGGTCCTGCA
>NZ_RAWL01001442.1:0-388 GCF_003668885.1 Corallococcus sp. AB049A
CAGTTGGCTCTATTCAAAAAATATGGGGTCGATTTGAATGATAAGAATCTTGCTGCCCCATATAGCCCGCATTTTGTCGCTCCAATGGAAGATTGGAAGCATATCGAAAAGGCTCCAAATCTGTATGCCGTTGCCAAGATTGAAGGACATGAAGAAATGGCCTCCTACCTTGAAGAACTGGGCGTGCAGACTGATAGCTATCCAGATTGGAAGAAAAAACAAGATTATTACAAAAGACGGTATAGCAAGTGCTCCGTATTGGGTGGTTGCACAATAGTTGAACCTTAATCCGTCTTCTCAACAGCAGCAGAAGCTGTAGAATTTTTTACTCAACAAAAGCGATCTATATTTGAGGTAGCTATGCAAGTCTACGAGGGAGTGTTAGCAG
>NZ_RAWL01001443.1:0-388 GCF_003668885.1 Corallococcus sp. AB049A
ACTTAATGCGAACAAGAGAGATCTTCAACTTGGCTATTTAAATTTATTAGAACAATCGAAAACAATCCCCGCCAACACTCAATCTCTTCCATCTCAAATGAACAACCGACTACTACAAATCCTTCCTTCATTTCATCGCCAACTTGCCAACTTTAAATATTATAAAACAAAACAAACCCTCACGAATGAGATTCTTCTTAAGTTCTTCCACAGTAGACTCAGAGTCGACCGTCAAATCGGCGATTTTCTTTCCGCTTCTCGAGTTGATTTGGAGCTTCAATGGCGCCATGTTGTTCGTTGTTTGTTTTGTGTGACAACAACAGAGCCTCGGTCTCAAGAGAGAGTATAAGGAGGAAGAGTCCTTTATCCCCCTCTTTTTATTATAAGG
>NZ_RAWL01001444.1:0-388 GCF_003668885.1 Corallococcus sp. AB049A
GCGCATCACCCAGCGCCTTATCCTTCAGCCGCGGATTGAGGCCAATCTGTCGGCGCAGGACATTCCCTTGCTCGGAGTTGCCGCAGGGTTGGACCAGATCGAGGTCGGCGCGCGGCTGCGCTATGAGATCCGGCGCGAGTTCGCGCCCTATATCGGCATCGAGCAAACCTGGCGGACCGGTCGAAGTGCCGACTTCGCGCGGACACGCGGTGAAGACCCCTCCGCTACCAGCTTCATCGCCGGCATCCGGTTCTGGTTCTGATCAACACCAAGGATAAACTCTCATGAAGATTGCCTCACTACTTGCCGCACTTGCGATTGCGGCATCGCCGCTCGCTATGCCCGCAACCGCGTTGGCACATACCGAGGTGGTCGCCTAAACCCCCGC
>NZ_RAWL01001445.1:0-388 GCF_003668885.1 Corallococcus sp. AB049A
AATCTATGCTCCACAATGATGATAATTTTCTTTCTTTTTTTCAGTTCCATAATGGCATTCTGTAAATGCTCTATTGCAACCTGATCTAAGGAAGATGAGGGTTCATCCAACAAGATAATTTCATTTTCAGAAATCCCACAAGCTGTTACTGCAATCAACTGCTTTTCGCCTCCAGATAGTTCAAAGATATTCCTATCTAATAATTCCTTTGTACCTAAAACCGCTGAATAATACTGAATTTTATCTAAAATCAAATCTTTGTCCATGTTTCTATTTTCCAACTGAAAAGCCAGTTCATCGGTTGAATTGATACAATAAAATTGTGTTTTAGGATTTTGAAACACTGTAGATATAAATTTAGATCGTTCCAATATTGTCAAGCCAAACA
>NZ_RAWL01000146.1:0-19041 GCF_003668885.1 Corallococcus sp. AB049A
GCCGTGGGAGGCGGGGCCTGGGGCACAGGCGGCGCCTGGGTGACGACGGTGAGGTCGCGCGCCGAGCCCAGCGCGGAGGCCAGTGAGTCCGGCTGGGGCTGCTCCGGCGTGGCGAGGGAGAACGCGTGGGCCTCCTCGCGCTGTTCGACGGCGAGGAGCGACTGGCCCACGACGACGAGCCGCACGAAGCGCCGGCCCTCTTCGATGCGCCGCACGAGCTGGGGCGTCGCGCCGTCCACCTTGAGCACGGCGATGCCGCCCCGCGCGAGCGCGGCATAGGTGACGCCCTGGTGGACGACGGAGTCGAGGACAGGGCCCAGGCCCAGTGTTTCCGCGGCACGGGAGGCCGGGGACGCGGGAGCCTGGGCGACGATGACGGAGGCAAGGAGCGCGGAGCCGAGCATGACGTCTGGCTCTATATCGCTCCTCGCCCCCGGCGTTCCTGGACTTCAGGTCAAACCTAGTCGACGAGCAGCCGCTTCACGGGCGCGGGGTCCACGGCCACCATCAAGGGCCGGGTGAAGTGGCTGAACGACATCAAGGCCTGACCGGGCGCGAGCCGGGAGACTCGGCTCCACAGACTTTCGTCGATGCTGCCCACCGACTTCTGCATCCGGCTGATGACCGCTCCGTCGGTGATCTTGTGGATGATGAAGTTGTTGAGCAGTGCCAGCACTTCGTTGGGCAAATGCTGGGGCAGCTGCGTGACGAAGACGAGCCCCAGCCACCGCTTGCGGCCCCGCTTCGCGATGCGCGAGACCTGCTCGAACAAGACGGGCATCTGAGAGATGCGGCTGGCGGACAGGAACTCGTGCGCTTCCTCGATGATGATGAGGACCGGCGTGACGTCTCCCCCTTCGCGGTCGGCCTTCTCGTAGGCCTCCTCCTGGCGCTCCTGGATGCCGCGCAGGATGTCCGCGATGACCAGGTTGTTGAGCTGCGGCGAGTCCGTGTCCGACAGGTCGATGACGGACACCCGCCCGGGGCTGAGCATCGCGTCATACTTCACGCCCGCGGACGTGCCGCGGTCGAAGATGTTGAGCCGCTTCAGCCGGTAGAGCTTGCTGGCCAGGGCCTTCCAGCTGATCTCCGTGCGGCTGCTCGCGGCGTACACGCGCTGCATGACCATGCCCGGATTGTTCCGGAACTCGCTGTAGAACTGCGGACCGGAGGGCGTTGGGGGAGGTGCCTCCTCGGCCTCCTCGCCGAGCCTCAGGTCTTCCTGAACGGCGGCGCGCCGGCGGGAAGACGCCCGGGTGCCCGTGGCGCGTCCTTCCGCCCGGCCTTCGTCGCCGAGGCTGTAGATGTATGCATTCACCACGTCCAGCACATGCTGGATGGTCATACGGGGATAGCCGGTGGTCAGCTCATCCACATCCATTACCTGTCGCTGCTGCTCCGGATCCTTCGGGTCGGATGGGAAGATGCGGAAGTCCTGCAGCAGGAGCTTGGTGACGTCGTAGGCCTTGATGAATCGCTCATGCTGCGCTTCCGACAGCTCCAGGATCTCCGCCAGCGCATAGGGCGACAGGCTTGAGAAGTTCAGGGAGAAGCGGTGGAGAGCGCGGTGCCGGGGGTTCCGCGTCTTGCGCCCGTCCAGGTGATGGATGTGCAGGTCCTTCACCCCTTCCTCTTTGTGCCCCCGGCGCCGGAGCGCCTCCAGCATCGCCTCGTGGTTCGTGGGCTGATGGATATGGGTGTACTCACCCTCCACGTCGAAGACGATGGTCGCGATGCCCGCGTTCTGGGCGCGGTGGATGAGCGTGGCGACAGTGGTGGACTTACCGCCACCCGTCGTCCCGATGATGCCTGTGTGCCGGGGCAGGACCGACTTGTCCCGCGGGTTGAGGCGGGCCTCCATTCCCTCGTAGCCCACCACGAGGCCCAGGCTCAGGCTCAAGTCCCCGCCAACGCCCAGCACGCGCGCGCTCTCTTCCTCATCCAGGATGAAGACCGGGCTCTGCGGGCGAGGCCGGAAGCGAGGCGGATGCAGGGTCCCCTGAACCTCCTCGCCCAGCAGCTCCACCTCGGCGCGGCCGTGATAGTCGAACGTATAGGTCAGCTTCTTGCCGTGCGTGACCACGCCAATGGCCATGGACGAGTTCGCGGGCACGGCGTTGGGCTCCGCGAAGGGACCCCTCACGACGACCCCCAGATAGGACCGGCCATCCTCGCGGGACTTCACCCGGACCAGCGTCTGGGACGCCAGCCGGGGCACGTCCTCCTTCGTCGACAACACCGTGATGAGGTTGTCGTGGCTGGAGGAGGTGTCGAAATGGGTGAAGCCCACCGCGAGCGCCAGCTCGGGATCCGCCTTCACCGCTTCCCGGGCCTCCTTCTGCGCGGCGGCGAGCGCGTGGATGACCTCTGGAGGCGTCTGCTGGACGATGCTGTTCGGTCTGGGAGGAGGCCGGTTTCCCGGGGGCGGCGCGGTGGGCGGCGCCTGCGCCGGGCGCGTCTGAGACGGCACCGCGGACGCAGGTCCCGGGTGTGCCCCCGTGGGGGCTGGAGGCCGGACCCCATTGCCAGACGGACGGATGTTTCCGTTCAGGGGATGCGCCGCCTGTCCATTGCGGATGGGGTTGCCGTTGTGCGGCGGGTACGCGCCCGCGTTTCCAGGGCCTCGGCCATTGTCAGACATGGATGTGTTCCCCCTCGGTGGGACTAGCGGCGCATCTTGCGGACATTGAGATACTGGAGGCTGGGATCGGCCTGGGCGTAGGCGTCCTGGACCAGGCCCTGGAAGCCGTCTTCGCCGAAGACGCTGTGACAGGTCATCGAGGCGACATCCAGGAGCATGGGGTAGCCCTGCTCCGGCCGCAGGATGCTGTCCGCCATGGCGATGCGCACGGCGAAGTGGACATGCTCCTGGTGTGCGTAGAAGAGGCGGGGCGGGGAGTTGTTCGAAGCGCGGTACAGGCCCATCACGACCTGGGGGCAGTAGCGCTGGACGAACCGGCTCGCCTTCGCGAGTCCCTCGTCGTCATAGCGCCAGCCTTCGAGGATCTCCTGGCCGTAGGACTCCAGGGTTTCGAGGATGGCGTACTCGCCGGTGTCGAGCGAGTGCCCCAGCGTGAGAAACCCCCGGTGCTCCAGCTTGTCCGTGACGAAGACGAACTTCTGCTGCCGGTCGATGAGGTTCGCGAGCATCTCGAGGGATGCGTCCAGGAGCGTCCTGTAGCCGGAGCCGGTGATGAGCTCATACGCCAGCGGATTGCCCATTCCGATGCGCCATTCCGCCTGGAGCCGTTCGGCCAGGATGGCCCGTTCCGCGTAGGTGCGAATGCCACGGGTCGCGAGCCGCGACAGGCTGTCCTTGTTGCGAGGTGCCCTGCGCGAGCGAACCTCCCGCTGCTCGATGTATTCACGAGCCTGTTTGAACGGGTCGTCCATCTGGAACGTGACCTCCTTGCGGAACAACCGCTGGGAGAAGGTTCCCGACGAACCGCCGTAGCCGACCGCCGCGATGCCCAACTGCGTGATGCCCAGGGCCAGCGTGTCGTGTGACACCGCGCGCCCGTTGACCGCCTCGACGTTGCCCCGGAACAGGTATCCGTCATGGACGGCCCGCAGCTGCGCCTCCGTGGCGTGGTAGACGCCGGCGCCCTTGGGCGCGTGCGGGCCTGTCTTCAGGAGCGGCAGCAGTTCCTGGCGCACGGCGGCGCGGAGCACATCCTCCTTGCGCATGGCGCCGCCGATCTGCTCCCGGAAGGTGCGCATGATGTCTTCCAGGTCCAACCCGTGCGCCCACCGCCCCAGGTCGAGCGTCTGCAACAGGGTTTCGCCGAAGGACGCGAGGAAGTCCCCGTCCCCCGCGAGTTCGCCGTCATCCAGGGGATCCGCCATGGCTAACCCGGGTTCCTTTCACCCAGCACCGAGGACAAGGAGAAGGGCGGTGCTCCCTCCCGTTGAGCCAGCACCCGCGCGTAGACTTCAGCCTTCCGGCGGGGCAGACCAAACGTGCGTTGGAGCCGCGCGGCCCGCTCCTCGCGCGGGCCCTGCTTCATGACCGGCATTGCGACGGATTCAGGTGCAAGCCATTCAAAAGCAAGACGGTCCGCGCGTTGTTCGACGCGCAAGACGTCCCCGGTGTGGATGTCACCCAGGTCATCCCGCTCCATCAAATGGACCTGGGCCTTGAGTGGAACACCGTCGAGCGCCGAGGTCAGGAGCTGCTCCTTCGTGGGCAGCTCCTGGAGGTCGAGGACGGGACGGATGCTGTCGCCGAAGAAGCGCAGTGCCTTCTGCCGCGGGACCAGGTGGTCGAGGACGAAGTGTGCCAGCTCATGTGCGGCCGTGAAGCGCTGGTCCTCGGGCGAATCCTTGCGCGAGTAGAAGAGGAAGGCGGTGCCCCGCAGGGCCACGATGCATCCGTGCATGTCCCGGTCACTGCCGTCCGGCATGGATTTCCATCCACGCCGGGAGAGGTAGGCCCGAACGGTGTGCGTGGTGACTTCGTCCAGGGAGACGAAGCTCACCTGCAGCACCTTCTGTGCATCCGCGACGATGGCGCGAGGAAAGGTGCCGTGGTCGGGAAGACCCGCCACCCGCAGGGCATCCCGCAACCAGCGTTCCCTCACGAATTCTTCTCGCGGTCGAGTGCGGCCATCAGCACGGCCCGTGCCTCTGGTTCCAGGGGGCTGTTCTCCGTCGCCAGGAGCGCGGCGGTGGCCTCCATGTCACGCAGGACCTTGGAGAGCTCGAAGGCGTCGATGCCGAAGTGGTCCGCGATCTGGTTCACGTGCTCGGAGAACGCCGCGCCTTCGGGCTTCCGGCACAGGGACACCCAGTAGAGCGTCTCCACCGTGCAGCCCAGCCTGCGGGCGAAGTCCTGGACCGAGAGGTCTTCCAGGTCCCGGTACCATGCGAACACGGAGCCCAGCATCTCCGGTACACGCGCGCCGCGTTCGGCCGCGGCCTCCAGCCAGTCAGGATTCGTCATGGGTGTCCTCCTCCTTTCCGAGCCGCCTCAGCTGCTTGAGGAGGCGGTCGCGGTTCTGCTTCACCACCCGCTTGCGCTCGGGCTCGGGCAGCCCTTCCTTGCCCAGGGGGCGGGCCAGCTCCAGGGTGGAGCTTTCCCCCTGCAGAACGAGCCGGAGGACTCCGAGGTCCTCCTGCGGCATGTTGCGGCGTTCGAGTCTTTTCAGGGCCAGGGCGGTTTCCACGGCTGCCTCCATCTCTTCATTCGGAGGCCTCGCCCGGAGTTCGATGACGTCCGCGAAATTCTTTTCGCGGATGACCCGGCGCTCGGTCGAACGCAGGGAATCCAACACGTTGCGTCTGGCCGCCAGCGTCAGGAAGCTGCGCAGGAGCGACTGGTCGCGGTCGTAGGTCTCGGGCCGGCCCAGGTAGTCGAAGATGGCCTTGAGGGCTCCGTCTCGCACTTCTTCCGGGTCGCACCTCATTTCGGATTCGAGCGTCTTCAGCAGAAACGGCATGAAGAGCGCGAAGACCTTCGAGTATGCGACCGGCATCCGTTTCAAGACCTGGTCGTGAAGCGCCCACTCCTCTTCTCTTGATGGGTAACTCATCCCCCACACCTCACTGACATGCGCACGCCCGCTTTCAGGTTGGCTACGGTCCGTCTGGACTTTCGCTACAGCCCTGTAGAGTTCGACGGCGGAGCGTCTCCGTCCGAGCCGGGAGGTTGGCGGCAAGGAGGATCGGTGTCTCTACCTCGGAAGGGGTACTGTCTTTGAGGTCATGAGTCCTTGGCGATCCCCCTGGATCCGGAGTGACCCGTGTTTCAATGCAACGCGCCAGACTTCTTCCACGCGTCAATGGCGCGGCGCACCTCATCCCGGAGGTCCCGGCCAATCCGGCAATACGCTTCATCCTCCAGGTTCGCCAATGACACACGGGCCGACCAGGGCGGTGCGTCGAAGCCGCTGCCGTTGAGCAGCACCACGCCGTAGCGCCGGGCCAACGTGAAGACAATCTCCAGCGGGTCGTGGTGCGACTCCACGAAGCGGACGAAGTCCTCGCCGATGTGCTCGCGGCACCAGGCCTCCAGGTCGAGCGTCTGGTAATACGCCGTGCGCAGCGGATCCTCCTGCAGCGGAAGGCCCATGCCCTGGTAGAGGTCCCGGAGCCGGTCCTGGCAGATGCGCTGGCAATACCGTTTGTAGCCGTCGTCCTTGTCCAGGAGCGTGAACAGCGAGAACAGTGACATCTGCAGCTGCTGCGGCAGGGACAGCCCCGCCGTGTGGTTCAACGCCACGGCCCGGCTGTCCGCCACCATCCGGTCAATGAACTTCAGCCGCCCCGGGTGCAGCGAGATGGCGCCATACCGCGCCTCCAGCCCGTGCAGCCGAAGTGCTTCGAATACGAGTACACCAGCAGCGCGTTGCGCGGCAGGTCCGCGGCCAGCGAACGGAAGCCGTTGACGAACGTGGCGTAGACGTCATCCGTGATGATCAACAGGTCCGGCCGGCGCTTGCGCACCAGCTCCACCAGCTTGTGCACGGACTCCTTCCGCATGGCCACCGCGCCCGGGTTGGACGGGTTCACCACGAAGAAGGCCTTGATGCGCGGGTCCTCCAGCTTGCGCAGCTCCGCATCCGGGTACTGCCAGGTGTGGCGGCCGTCCTTCGTCGTGGCGCTCTGCTGGATGTCCACCGTGCGCAGGCGGAACTCCTCCAGGCGCGGGATCTCCAGGTACGGCGTGAAGAGGGGCGCGCCCAGCGCGATGGTGTCTCCCTTGCGCAGCAGGCCGTTCACCTGCAGCGAGTGGAAGAGGTACGTCATCGCGGCGGTGCCGCCCTCCACCGCGAAGAGGTCGAAGCGGCCGGAGGGAGGCCGCCCCGCGAACAGCTCCCGCGCCAGGTACTCCTGCACGATGCGCTCGGCGTGGGGGAGCATCCGGTCTGGCACCGGATAGTTGTCTCCAATGACAGCGTCCGTGAGCTCCCAGACGAACCGGTCCGGGTGGAAGCCCAGCGTGTGCTCGCCGTGCGTCAGCGCTCCGCGCAACAGCTGCACGGCGGGCTCGTCATCGCTCGCGTCCAGGAAGTCATGCAGGCGCCGGGCGATGCCGGGAGAGCGGGGCATGCCCCCAAGCCCCACGCCGGGCACGTCCCAGGCCCTCCGGCTCTCCGCGAGCGCGAACTGGCCCAGGAGGAAGAACGCCTCTCGCGGCGTGGTGGCGATCCAGTTGGGATTGCCCCGGCCGGCGTTGAGCATCACCGCCTCGCGGGTCCTCACGGCCTCGTCCGCGACCTGGAGCAGCTCGTCCTTCAACTCGAAGGGACTGAGCTTGCGCAGCTCACGGTCGGGGGGCTCGGGCGTCTGCTCGGTCATGGTGTCCTCCTGCGTCTGTCCAAGGTGAATCACCCGGGTGGCCGCGGACCATGCGCCACTGGGCGGGCAGGGGTGGCGGGCGGTTGGCCGGGCTCATCGGAAAAAGACAACCCGTGAGCGCACTCGGGCGAGCAGCGACGAATGAAAGGTCGGGGCCGGACACACAGTCCGGCAAGCACCAGCGAGACCCGCCATGTCTTCATTGAGTTGCCGTGTCGCCACAGCGCAGCGAGAACTGGATGACGCGCTCCGCGTCCGTTACCGGGTGTTTGGCGAGGAGATGCGGATGCTGGGGCCCAAGCGGCCCCGGGCTCCGCGCGAAGCGGACTGCTTCGACACGCTGCGCACCACGGCGCACGTCGTCGTCTACGCGGACGCGGAGCCGGTGGCGACCGCGCGGCTGCTGCTGCCCAACGCGGAGGTGGCCGCCTTCGCGGACACGGTGGTGGGGCTGGACATCGAGAAGAAGCTCGACCTGTCGGAGGTCGTCGCGCCGGGCCGCGTGCTCGCGGAGACCACGCGCTACTGCGTCACCCGGAGCTACCGCAACTCGGCGGTGCTGCGGCTCCAGGCGGGCCTGTACCGCGAGAGCCGCCGGCGCGGTGTCACCCATTGGATCGCCGCGGCCAACATGGAGACGGACAGCCAGGAGGAGGCGGACCTCTACTTCCAGGCCGCCGAGCGCCGGGGCTGGGTGAGCGACCGCTTCCGCGTGCGGACCCGGGAGTTTCCCTCGCCGCCCGAAAAGCCCCTGGCGCCCCGCCTCAGCGAGGAGCAGCGCGCCCGGGCCCGCCAGGGGCAGCTGGATGACCTGCGCCTGCCGCCCGTGCTGTCGCTGTTCGCGGACAAGATGGGCGCGCGCTTCATCGCGCCGCCGCACTTCGATCCCGCCTTCAACCGCTTCACCGTGCCGCTCGTCGCCGCGCTGGATGCCATCCCCGAGCGGACGCTGAACCTCTTCGACTCGCTGGACGCCGACGCCGCCTGAGTCCAGGCCGGCGCGCTCCTTTCTTCCCCCTTCACCCTCAACGCAGCACCCACCGGGCCTCTTCACGGGCCCCTGTCAGGAGACGTGTATGTGCAAGCAGCCCAAGCATGAGCAGACGAAGACGGACTGGCTGGAGTCCCTGCGGCACGAGGCGCGGATGCTCGTGCACGAACTGGATGTGACGCCGGGCGTGCGGCGCCTCTTCGAGGGGCGCATCCGCCAGGACGACTACGTCTACTACCTCATCCAGACGTACCAGTACGTGCGCTGGAGCGAGGGGTTCTTCACCGGGTCCGGCGAGCGCACGAAGCGCGAGGGCGGCGACCCGGTGCTCGCGGACCTGCTGTTCCAGAAGGCGCGCGAGGAGAAGGGCCATGAGCAGTGGTTGCTCAAGGATCTGAAGGCCCTGGGCTGGACGCAGGAGCGCGTGGAGCGCGCGCCCATCTGCCCCGCCGTGCGCGCCTACGTGGAGTGGAACCGCTTCACGACGCAGTCAGGCGTGCCCACCGCGTTCCTGGGCACGGCCTACGTGCTGGAGTACCTCTCCGTGAACCGTGCGCCGGGCTCCGTGGACCGGCTCGTCGCGGAGAGCGGCATCCCGAACATCGACAAGGCGGTCCTCTTCCTGCGTGGCCATGGCGCCGCCGACGGCGACCACGTGGCGGACCTGGAGTCGGAGCTGCGCAAGGTCACGTCGGCGGAGGAGCAGGCCGCGCTGCTGCTCTCCGCCCGCACCACGCGCACCCTGTTCCCGAAGTTCTTCCGGGAGCCCTAACCCGGCTTCTGCCTCCAGGCGGCCTGGTAGAGGAGGTCCGTGCGGCTCTCGATGCCCAGCTTGGGGAAGATGTTGCGCAGGTGCGTCTTCACCGTGTTGAGCGTCAGGCCCAGGTCCTCGGCGATGGTCTCGTTCGTCCAGTTGCTGAGGACCCCCTGGACCACCTCCGCCTCTCGTGCGGAGAGTTTCTTGCGCCAGGGCTCCGGCATGGGGATGGCCCGCGAGCACTCCTGCAGCACCAGCACCCAGGGGCGGCTGCCGCGCTGTTCGGGCAGCTGCACGAACGTGACCTTCAGGTCCTGTTTCCCGCCGGAGCGCGTCCACGTGTCCATGCCCACGGCCTGCTTCGTCCCCAGCGCCTGGAGGCGTTCCAGGTGGTCGCGCAGCTCCTGGGGCAGGGACTTCTGCTCCTCCGGGTACCAGCGCCGCAGGAGCTCCGTCGCTCCTGGCGTGCGCAGCCGCTCGTGCTCCGGGGGATCCATCACGATGCACTCGGCGCCCTGGTGGTGGAAGAGGGCGTCCAGCAGGTCGCCCCGCGTGGCCTCGTGCGCGAACAGCCGGCAGTTGCGCACCGTGTTCGCCAGGTAGGGCGTCAGGTCCTCCAGCAGCGCCTGCTCCCGTTCGGTGAAGGGCAGGGCGTGCTCGCGGTACAGCGTGAAGCCGCCGTGCCAGTCCTGCCGCAGGTCCAGCAGCACCGCCAGCACCTGCTCCAGCGGAAGCCCCATCTCGCGGCAGCGGAGGTACAGCAGGCTGCGCTTCAATTCCTTGCGCGAGCGCGGGTCCGGAGCGCGCGGCGCCTGTGGCTCGGGGCCGAACTCCACCGCGGCCAGCTCTGGATAGTGGGTCAGGAGGATGCCCGGCGCCCCCAATCCCAGCCACTCGTAGTCTCCGGGACGCTCCGGCCTGGACACGCACAGCGCCGCGTAGTCACAGGGCAAGAGCTGCGTGAGGATTCCCTGGGAGCGCGCCAGGACCTCCGTCAGGTCCAGGGAGCTGGAGAGCGCCTGGGTCAGTTCCAAAAGGAGCGCCTGTTCGCGCGAGGTGAGGTTCATCCGCCAGGCCTCCGTCCAACCGGTCCATGCAAGGACTTACCGGTTGTGTGGCCAGGAGATCTCTCACCCAGAGTGGGTATGGACGGGCCCCGCGCATCTGGAGCCCGTCCACGTCAATGATTGCTATGTCTGCCCAAGCCGGGCGGAGGCGCTAGTTGCCCGCGCTGCCTTCCACCGGCGGGGTGCCCGTGGTGGGGCTCGCGGAGCTGCCCATCTTCTTGTTCTGATCCCAGGCCGGAGGCGTCACCTCCATCTGCGCGCCCTTGTTGCCCGGGGTGCCCGAGTTCGGCGCACCCGGCTCCGCAGAGGACGAGTGGTCGCTCGTGCTGTTGCTCCCCTGCTCGGTCGAGCCGGAGCCGCCCACGCCCTCGTCGATGCTGCTGGGGGCCACGGCGTTGTCGTCGGCCTCATCCGCCAGCTTGAGGTCCTCGGTGTCGGAGATTGAACCCGAGCCGCCCGTGCCCGTGGCCTTGTCCCAGCGCTCCGCGCTGTCCTGGGGCGCGTCCGTGGACGGGTCCTGCATGGGGGGCGTCTCGTGGTCGGTGTGGCTTTGCGCGAACGCCTGACCGGAGAAGGTGAGTGCCGCCAGTGCTGCCATCAGAGGGAGCTTCATCGGTGTCTCTCCTTCGAAGAACGTGTGTGCTTCGAAGGTGGAGACCGTTGGGTGGGAAACAAGCGCTTGACGCACACCCGGCCCCAAGCCGCGTCCCAGCCCGCAGGGCAGCCAGGCGGACGTCAGCCCGCCAGCGCGCGCGGCGGCACCGTGCCCACGGCCCAGGCGGTGAGCTTGCGCAGCAGCTCCGCGCGGTCCGCCGGCACGGAGAAGAGATGGTCCGCGCGGGGATAGAAGGCGTACGTGACGCGGCCCTCCAGCTTCAGCGGGGAGAGCATCTCGAAGAACTGGCCCTCGTGGTTGAAGGACAGCCCCATGCCTCCGGAGAACACGAAGCACAGGCTGACGCCGCGCTCCAGCAGCTGCTTGTAGTCCTGCGTCAGCTGCTCTCGCTCCGGATACTCGCGCGTGTAGACCTCGTCGGCCTCGCCGGCCTCGCGCAGTTGGGCGGGCAGCTTGCGCTTGCGCAGGAAGCGCGTCCACCGGCGGGGGCTCAGGTAGCGCAGGTGGAAGCGCAGGTGGTAGCCCAGCGTGCGGTACGTGTACCCGTCGATGAAGGCCGCGCCCACCACGCGCGGATCCGCCACCGTCACCGCGTGCGCGCTGTCCACGCCGGAGCACAGGCCGATGAGCACGAAGCGCTTCTGGCCCTTCTTCTGCTCCAGGTAGTCCAGCGCCGCGCGCGTCTCCTCGCGAGCGCGCTGGAACTCGTCGGCGCCACCCTCGCGGCGGGGACGGCTGTCTCCCAGGCCGGACAAATCGAAGCGCAGCGTGGTGAAGCCTCGCCCCGCCAGCTGCCGCGCCAGCTCCACCCACAACCGGTACGGGCCCACGTGGTGGTTGAGGCCCACGTTGGACAGCACCACCACGGGGGCCTCCGGCAGGGCCTTCGCCGGATCGGGCTCCGTGAGGATGCCCACGAGGCTCTGCTCGGGGCCGAAGGTACAGATGCGCTCGCGCATCACGCGGCCTCCTTCAGGAGCGTGGTGATGGTCTGCAGGATGCGGTTGGACAGGAGCGCGGACTCCTGGCCTCCCGCGCCCTCCTCGGGCACCAGGTGGTGCTGGAAGGGCAGGCCCGTCGTCTCCAGGTGCGCCTGGAGGCGCTGGTACTCGGGCTTGGCGGCGGCGGCCACCAGGTGGGTGCGCGTCGAGGGCCACGACGGCTGCGCGGCCAGGTTCAACGCGAGGATGTCGTCGCGCAGGGCGCGGGGGAACGCGAAGCCCAGCAGCTCCTCGCGCACCTCCAGCGGGCTCTCGGGCCGAGGGAAGAGGGTGCGCGTGTCCCGGCGCTGCTGGAGCAGCTCCAGCTCCTGGAGCCAGGCCTCTCCCTCCACCAGCGGCTCCCAGAGCACGAGCGCGGCGGTGGACAGCCCCTCCAGGGCCGCGCGCACCGCGAGCGCCGCGCCCAGCCGGAAGCCCACGAGCGCCACGCGCTGCACGCCCGTGACGTCCTGCAACTCATTGGCGGCCTGGCGGATGTCCTGGACCCACGTGGCCACTCGGCCCTCGTGGACCTCTCCGGCCGAGTCCCCCGTGCCGTAGTAGTCGAAGCGGAAGACGTGGAAGCCCTCGCGCGCGAGCATCCCGGCCAGCTTGCGGAAGGCCCAGTGCGTCAGCATGTACTCCTGGGCGGCGGGGTAGCAGAGCACCACCCCGGTGGCGCGCTCGGCGCCCTGCGCGGGGTGGTGGATGCCGAAGAGCTGGCGTTCGGCGGAGCCGAAGAAGCAGGGCGTCACGGTCTGACCATTCTCCTCAGAGGGACGCTCAGTCCGAGCGCCCCGGCAGTTTCCCCTTCAGCTTATTGAACAAGCGTTGCGCCAGGGGAACAGAAGTCTCCTGAGCGGCAGGCCTCGGGGGTGTGACGGGCTGCGTCCTGGCGGCTGTTTGCGCCGGAGCCTGCGCCGCGGGCGCGAGCTGCGAGGCCACCTGCTCCAGCGTGTTGAGCAAGAGCGTGCGCGGGTGCAACTCCTGGTGGAGCTCCTTCTTCACGCGCATCACCACCTGGAAGGACAGGAGCGAGTGCCCGCCGATGTTGAAGAAGTTGTCGTGCACGCCCACCTGCGCGATGCCCAGCACCTCCCGCCAGATGCGCGCCAGGTGCTGCTCCGTCGGAGTGCGCGGCGCGACGAAGGCATCCTCGACGGGGCGCGTGGTGCCGGCCGGAGGCGGCAGGGCCTTGCGGTCCACCTTGCCGTTCGGCGTGAGCGGCAGCGACTCCAGCTCCACGAAGTGCTGCGGCACCATGTACTGCGGCAGCTGCGAGCGCAGGTGCTTGCGCAGCTCCGTGTCCGTGTATGCCTGTCCCGGCTTCGTCACGAGGTACGCGACGAGGCGGCGGTCCCCAGGACGGTCCTCGCGAACGAGGGCCACGGCCTGGGCCAGCGACGGGTGCGAGGCGAGCGCCGCTTCGACTTCACCCAGCTCGATGCGGAAGCCACGCAGCTTCACCTGCGAGTCGTTGCGACCCAGGTACTCGACGGTGCCGTCGGCGAGCCACCGGGCCAGGTCGCCCGTGCGGTACATGCGCTCGCCGGTGCGGAAGGGATTGGGCAGGAAGCGCTCCTGCGTCAGCTCCGGCCGGTGCAGGTAGCCCAGCGTCACGCCGTCGCCGCCGATGTACAGCTCACCCGCGACACCCACCGGCACGGGGGCCAGGTGCGCATCCAGGAGGTAGAGCTGCGTATTGGCAATGGGCCGGCCGATGCGGATGGAGGAGAGCGGAGGCTGCACGCGCCACGTGGTGGACCAGACAGTGGTCTCCGTGGGGCCGTACATGTTCCAGAGGCTGCCGACACGGGCGAGCAGGGCTTCGGCGAGCTCACGGGGAAGCGCTTCGCCACCAACGAGGGCCTTGAAGCCCGGACGCGGCTGCCAGCCGGCCTCCAGCAGGAGGCGCCAGGTGGACGGCGTGGCCTGCATGGTGGTGACGGCGTTGGCCTCCAGCGCCGCCTTGAGCAGCGCACCGTCGGAGGCAGTGTCGCGCGAGGCGAGCACCACCTGGGCACCGGTGGTGAGCGGCAGCAGCAGCTCCAGCACGGCGATGTCGAAGGACAGCGTGGTGACGGCCAGCAGCACGTCCTGGGCAGAAAGGCTGGGGGCCTCCTGCATGGTGCCCAGGAAGTTCACCACCGCCCGGTGCGGCACGCGCACGCCCTTGGGCTTGCCCGTCGAACCCGACGTGTAGATGACGTACGCCACGGCTTCGGGCGTGACTCCGGGAGCCTCGGGGGCCGTGTCCGCGTGCGACGTGGTGTCCTCGACGAAGAGGGCCTTCGCCGTGGTGGAGGGCAGGGTGCCCTGGAGCGCGCGCTGGGTGAGCACGAGCGAGAGCTTCGCGTCCTCGACCATGAAGGCCAGACGCTCCGGCGGGAATCCAGGGTCGAGCGGGACGTAACCCGCACCGGCCTCCAGGATGCCCAGCAGGCCCACCACCATGTCCGGACCACGCTCGGTGAAGAGGCCCACGAGGCCTCCCGGCGTGACGCCCTCCTGCTTGAGCGCGTTCGCCACCTGGTGGGCGCGCTGAATCAGCTGCTGGTACGTGAGCGTCACTGCGCCGGAGCGCAAGGCCACTGCATCCGGCGTGGCCTGGGCCTGCGCGGCGACGAGCGTGTGGACGAAGGCGCTCCGGTCGAACGGCTTCCCGGTCGCGTTCCAGTCCACCAGCACGCGCTGCTTCTCCGACTCGGGGAGCAGCGGCAGGCGCGACACCGGCACCTCCGCGTCGGACACCGCGGCGCGCAGCAGCGTGCGGATCTGCTCCAGCATGCGGACGACGGTGTCCCGCTCGAACAGGTCGGTGTTGTAGTCCATGCCGCCGACGATGCCGTTCGCCGTCTCCTTCACCCAGAAGCTCAGGTCCAGCGGCGTCGCGTGCGCGTGCACGTGCACCTGGCCGTAGGTGAGGTCTCCCAGCTTGGAGCCGCGGTTGCGCACGTCCTGGAAGGTGAAGAACGTCTGGAACAGCGGCGTGCGGCTCAAGTCACGCTGCACGCCCAGTTGCTGCATCAGCAGCTCGATGGGCATGTCCTGGTGGCCGAACGCCTCCATGCACGTGGTGCGCACGCGCTCCAGCAGCTGCCGGAACGTCAGCTCCGGCGACAGCTGCGTGCGCAGGACGAGCGTGTTGACGAAGAAGCCCAGCAGGTCCTCGACCTCCGGATGCGAGCGGCCCCGGATGGGCGTGCCCACGACCAGGTCCTCCTGGCCGCTGTAGCGGTGCAGCAGCGTCTTGAACGCCGTGAGCAGCACCATGTACAGCGTGGCGTTGGACTCGCGTCCCAGCTTCGTGAGGGCGTCCACCTCCGCGCCGGTGAGGACGAACGGCTCCGTGCCGCCCTGGAGGCTCATCTGCGCGGGGCGCGGCTTGTCCGTGGGCAGCTCCAGCGCGGGCAGGTTCCCGGAGAGCTTGCCCTTCCAGTAGCGCGCCTGCCGCTCCAGCTCCTCGCCCTGGAGCCAGTCGCGGTGCCACTCGGTGAAGTCCGCGTACTGGATGGGCAGGGCGGGGAGCTTGGGCTCCTGGCCCCGGGTGAGCGCGGAGTAGATGACGTCCAGCTCGCGCAGGAACACGTCGAACGACCACCCATCCCAGATGAGGTGATGGGGCATGAAGAAGAGGACGTGCTCGTGGGCGCCCAGCCGGAACAGCGTCAGGCGGAACAGCGGCGCGGCGGTGATGGGGATGGACGCGTCCGCCAGCGCCTGGAGGCGGCGCAGCAGGTCCTCCTCGCGCGTGTTCGCGGGGACGGACTCCAGGTCCACCGGGTCCAGCTCCACCGTGAGGGACGGGGCCACGTGCTGCACCGGCGTGCCTTCATCCCACCGCACGAAGGTGCGCAGGGACGACTGGCGCTCCAGCAGCTTGTTGAAGCTGAAGCGCAGCGCGCCCACGTCCAGCGCGCCGTGCAGGCGGAACGCGGAGGGCAGGTTGTAGACGGCGGTGCCCGGGTTGAGCTGCTCCAGGAACCACAGCCGCTGCTGCATGAGCGACAGCGGCGCGGGTGCGGTGCCCGCACGGGGCGAGATGCGCTGCGCGGGGCTCGCGGCCCCGTCGTCGCCGCGCACCAGCCGGGCCAGCTTCTCCACGGTGGGCGCTTCGAACATGCGGCGCAGCGTGAGGCTCACGTCCAGGTCACGGCTCGCGCGCGTGAGGGCCTGCGACGCCAGCAGCGAGTGGCCGCCCAGCCGGAAGAAGTCCGCCGTGACGCTCACCCGGCGCAGCCCCAGCACGTCCGCGAAGATGGCGGCGAGCTTCTGCTCCGTCTCGTCGCGAGGCGCGACGTAGGCGTCCTCCTGCGACTCCACCTGCGGCGACGGCAGGGCCTTGCGGTCCACCTTGCCGTTCGGCGTGAGCGGCAGCGCGGGCAGGGCCACGAAGTGCTGCGGGACCATGTACTCGGGGAGCCCCTGCTTGAGGTGCGCGCGCAGGGCTTCATCCGCCGGGATCGTCTGGCCGGGCCGGGCGATGAGGTACGCGACAAGGCGGCGGTCCCCAGGGCGGTCCTCGCGAACGAGGGCCACGGCCTGGGCCAGCGACGGGTGCAAGGCGAGCGCCGCTTCGACTTCGCCCAGCTCGATGCGGAAGCCACGCAGCTTCACCTGCGAGTCATTGCGGCCCAGGTACTCGACGGTGCCGTCGGCCAACCACCGGGCGAGGTCGCCCGTGCGGTACATGCGCTCGCCCGCGCGGAAGGGATTGGGCAGGAAGCGCTCCTGCGTCAGCTCCGGCCGGTGCAGGTAGCCCAGCGTCACGCCATCGCCGCCGATGTACAGCTCGCCCGCGACGCCCACCGGCACGGGGGCCAGGTGCGCGTCCAGGAGGTAGAGCTGGGTATTCGCAATCGGCCGGCCGATGCGGATGGAGGAGAGCGGAGGCTGCACGCGCCACGTGGTGGACCAGACGGTGGTCTCCGTGGGGCCGTACATGTTCCAGAGGCTGCCGACGCGGGCGAGCAGGGCTTCGGCCAACTCGCGAGGAAGGGCCTCGCCACCAACGAGGGCCTTGAAACCCGGGCGCGGCTGCCAGCCGGCCTCCAGCAGGAGGCGCCAGGTGGACGGCGTGGCCTGCATGGTGGTGACGGCGTTGGACTCCAGCGCCGCCTTGAGCAGCGCGCCGTCGGAGGCGGTGTCGCGCGAGGCGAGCACCACCTGGGCACCAGTGGTGAGCGGCAGCAGCAGCTCCAGCACGGCGATGTCGAAGGAGAGCGTGGTGACGGCCAGCAGCACGTCCTGCGCCCCCAGGCCCGGAGCCTCCTGCATGGTGCTCAGGAAGTTCACCACCGCGCGGTGCGGCACGCGCACGCCCTTGGGCTTGCCCGTCGAACCCGACGTGTAGATGACGTACGCCACCGCCTCCGGAGAGACGTCCTGCGCCGGGAGCGCGGACTCCGGCTGCGAGGCTGTGTCCTCGATGAGCAGGGGCTTCACGCTGGTGGACGGCAGCGACGCCACCAGGGCCTGCTGCGTGAGGATGGTGGAGAGCTTCGCGTCCTCGACCATGAAGGCCAGCCGCTCGGGCGGGAACCCGGGGTCGAGCGGCACGTAGCCCGCGCCCGCCTCCAGGATGCCCAGGAGGCCCACGACCATGTCCGCGCCGCGATTCGTGAAGAGGCCCACGAGGCTGCCGGCCGTGACGCCCTGCTGCTTCAGACCATGCGCCACCTGATGGGCGCGCTGGATCAACTGCTGGTACGTGAGCGTCACGTCACCCGAGCGCAAGGCGACCGAATCCGGCGTGGCCCGGGCCTGCGCGGCCACCAGCGTGTGGACGAAGGCCTGACGGTCGAACGGCTTCTGGGTGGTGTTCCAGTCCACCAGGACGCGCTGCTTCTCCGCCTCGGGCAGCAGCGGCAGGCGCGACACGGGCGTCTCCGCGTTGGCGACCACGCCCCGCAGCAGTTCTTCGTAACACGCCATCCAGCGGCGGACCGTGGAGCCGTCGAAGAGGTCGGTGTTGTACTGGCACTCCAGCACCACGCGGCCATGGGCCTCGGCCGCGTTGATGAAGAGGTCGAAGTTCTCGAAGTGGCGCGGGTTGCTCGCCAGGGTGCAGGTGAGGCCCTGGAATCCCAGCTGCTCACCCGTGACGGCCTGGTCCACGTTGAACAGCACGTTGACCAGCGGCAGGCGGCTGGGGTCGCGCGGCAGCGCCAGCTGCTTGAGCAGCGTGCCGAACGTGTACTCCTGGTGCTCGTACGCATCGAGCATCGTGGTGCGCAGCTGCTTGAGCACCTGCGTGAAGGGCGCCTCCGCCGCGACGTTGCTGCGCAGGGGCAGCGCGTTCACGCAGTGGCCCACCAGGTCCTTCAAGCCCGCCACGGACTGGCCCGCGGCGGGGATGGCCACCACCACGTCCTCCAGGCCCGTCAGCCGGTGCAAGAGCGCCTTGAAGCCCGCCAGCAGCGTGGTGAAGAAGCTGCCGCCGTGGCGCGCGCCCACGCGCTTGAGCTGCTCCACGAGCGCAGGCTCCAGGACGCAGTCCTCACGCCGCGAGCTGTACGTCTTGGACGGCGGACGGCGCCGGTCCAGCGGCAGCTCCAGCACCGGCAGCGTGCCGGAGAACTGCTTGAGCCAGTAGCGCTCGTGCTCGGCGTACTCCGGCGTCGTGGCCAGCTGGGCCTGCGCGCGGGCGTAGTCGCTGAACGTGGGCGCCGGCGGCAGCGTGTGCGGCGTGCGCCGCGCGTGCGCCGAATAGAACGTCGCCACGTCGCGCAGCATCACCGCCATGGACCAGCCGTCACACACGATGTGGTGCGCGGTCAGCGTCAGCAGGTGCTCCTGCGCGGAGAGGCGGGCCAGGCGCGGACGCAAGAGCGGCCCTGACTCCAGGGACAGCGGCGTCTCCACCTCGTGGGCCACGAGCTCCCGGACGCGGGCGTCGCGCTCGGAGGGCGGCAGCGCGTCCAGCGCCAGCACCTCCAGCGGGAAGGGCGTGGCGGCGGCCACGCACAGCGTGAGGCCGTCCGCGCTGAGCGTGGTGCGCAGCGCTTCGTGCCGCTCGCTCAGGTCCTGGAGCGCGGCGCGCAGGCACTCGACGTCCAGCGGGCCGTGCAGCCGCACGGACATGGACTCGTTGAAGGCGCACGACGCGTCCGGGCCCATCTGCACGCCGGTCCACACCTCGCGCTGGGGCTCGGTGGACGGCGCGGTGAGCAGCAGCGCGGGCCCGGCGAACGGATCGAAGTCGTCGGGGATGTCCTGCATGGGGGTCGCGGAGGTCTTCATCGGGTCTCGCTCAGCTTGACGAACTTGCCGGGCACCGTGGGGTGCGGGACGAACCAGGCGGGGTTGCCCTGCGGATCACGCCCCAGGCG